>JACPGD010000197.1 GCA_016182645.1 Candidatus Hydrogenedentota bacterium
ACGGCGTTGAAGAATTCACGGCCGACGAAGCGGTGAATCGCAAGAAATTCGAATTTGCCAAGGCCCTTGGCGTGGAAGTCTTGACGGCCAATCCCGATCAGGAATCCTTCGCGAGCCTGGACAAGCTTGTCGAGGAGTTTCAGATTCGCATTGCCATCCATAATCACGGCCCGAAAGCGCGTTATGACAAGGTGGCGGACACCTTAAAGGCCGTCGAGGGACACAGCCCTTTGATCGGCGCCTGCGTCGATACCGGCCACGTCATCCGCTCCGGCGAGAAGCCGCACGAGGTCGTCCAGCAACTCGGCAACCGCGTTATTTCGCTCCACCTCAAAGACTGGGTGCACGAGGGCAAAGAACAGATCATCGGCAAGGGCGATTTAGACGTCATAAAGCTCGCCGAGGCGCTTGGCGCCCTGAACTTCCAGGGACCGATCATGCTCGAATATGAGGAAAGTCCCAAGAATCCGGTGCCGGACATGAAGCAGGGCATTGAGAATTGGAACAAGGCGGTCAGCGCGGCCAAGTTGCCCGCGCGCCGGAAGCGGGACGAGTGACCTGGTTGTCCGGGGTTGCCACACCCCGGACGAGACTTGCGCGAAGATCCCGGAAGCGGGGGGTGTGACAACCCCCCCGCTACCCGGAGAATAGGAGGCCAGATAATGCTCAAGGTTGCGTTGCTCTGTTTGTTGGCGGCGGAAGTTGCGCCCGGTCAGGATTTTGCCACCTTCAGCGCGGAGAAACTGGGCGGGGTGATTGGCAACAATGCACCCTCCGGCGAACATCGCGAGCATTACAACGGGGTATTCAGCCTGGCCGTGCCGGAGCAGGACGCATCCCCGTTTGTGCCGCTGTATGCGGGGCTCAACCTCGAACATTTCTTTGACGGACGCCCACGCTCTCCAGAATCCTCTGTCTTCTTTGAGCCGCGCCACGCGCCGATGACGTTCAAACAGATTGACGACAAGACGAGCGAACTGCACCAGCCGGAAACGCCGGTGTATGGCGTCGAGAGCTGGACGCGCTTTACCCTGCGCGATCCCTACTACGTGGACATGGACTTCCGCTGTGTCCCGCACAAGGACGTGTTTCAAGGTGGCTTCTTTGGGGTGTTTTGGGCCTCGTACATCAACGCGCCCGAAGACAAGAGCATCTTCTTTCTGCAAAGCGGCGACGTGCAAACGCCTGGTCAATGGGTGCAGATGTGCACGCAGAAGCATGGGGTGCAGAGTTCGGTGCTTGCCGCGGATGATCACCAGGATCTGGCGTTTGAAGCCACGGGCGACGTGCTCTACGCTAACCTGTCGCCGCTGCGCTATAGCGCGCCGTTTTACTACGGGCGCTGGCGCGGCCAGGTGTTGATCTTCATTTTTCAACCCGGGCCTGTCATTCGCTTCGCCCACTCGCCCTCCGGCGGCGGCAATACGGAGGACAAATCCGACACCAACCCGGCCTGGGACTTTCAATTGATCGTGCCGGACTACGAAATTGGCAAAGAATACGGGTTAAAGATGCGCTTGGTCTGCAAGCCTTGGGTGGACCGTGAAGACGTGCTGAACGAGGTGCGGAAGTACTTGGCCGCAAAGTCATGAAGGACCTGGCGGCGATTCGCCGGGCGCTGCTGGCGTGGTACCGGCAGGAAGCGCGCGATCTTCCCTGGCGCAGAACAGCCGATCCCTACCGCATTTGGATCTCGGAAGTCATGCTCCAACAAACCCGCGTGGGTCAGGGCCTTCCCTACTACGAACGCTTCCTCGATGCCTTCCCTGACCTTGCCACCCTCGCCGCGGCGAGCGAGGACCAAGTATTGAAGGCTTGGGAGGGGCTCGGTTACTACACGCGCGCGCGTAACCTGCACAAAACGGCGCAAACGGTGGCCGAACAACACGGCGGCAAACTGCCGGAGCGGGCGGAATTGCTCCAACTGTTGCCGGGCGTCGGGCGCTATACGGCCGGCGCCATCGCCAGCATTTGCTTTGGCGAACGGGTGCCGGTCCTCGACGGTAATGTGAAGCGCGTCCTGGCGCGTGTGCACCGCATCGAGGATTCCATCGATGATCCCGCGACCGAGAAGGAGCTTTGGATCCTGGCGGCGGAACTGGTGCCGCCGCGCGGGCCCGGCGAGTTCAACCAGTCCATGATGGAACTGGGCGCGCGCCTGTGTACACCCAAGAAGCCACGTTGCGAAGAATGTCCAGTTTCCGCGCATTGCAGTGCCTTTGCCGCGGGGGTGCAGGAGTTATTGCCCGCGCGCAACCCCAAAAAGGCCACGCCGCACAAAGAAATTGTCGTGGCGGCCATCCAGCGGGACGGGGCGTACCTCGTGGGGCGGCGGCCCAGCGAGGGACTGCTCGGCGGGCTGTGGGAACTGCCGGGCGGAAAAGTCGAGCCGGGCGAAACGCACCAGCAGGCGCTCGCGCGGGAGTGCCGCGAGGAGTTGGGCGTCACGGTCAAGGTCGGGGGGATGGTCGCCAGCGTCAAACATGCGTACACGCACTTCAAGGTCACGTTAAACGTCTACCGCTGCGCAGTGATCGCGGGAGAACCGCAGGCGAGGACCCACACCGAACTACGCTGGATCGCACGGGAAGAGTTTGGGCAGTATGCGTTCCCCAAGGCGAACCACAAGTTCTTGGGGCTTCTATAGCGCATTCCACTTGTCCGTCTCGTCTGACCCTGTCCGATCGGTCCGACAAGTCCGACCGTACTGATCTCATAAAATCTGTTTGCGCTTGAAGACCCACAGCATGCCAACCGCCAGCGCCGCCATGCCGCCCGCGGTGATCCAGAAACCCGTGGGTGAATGCAACAGGGGAATGTGGTCAAAGTTCATGCCAAAGATACCGGTAATGAAACTGAGTGGAAGCATGATGGTGGCAATCACGCTCAGTAATTTCATGATCTGGTTCATGCGGTTCGAGATCTGGACCATGTAACTGTCCATGAGCCCGTTGAGCAGATCGCGCTGGGCCTCGAGCATGTCCCACATGCGCATGACGTGGTCGAGCACGTCCCGCAGGTTGGTCTGGATGTCCTTGTCGAGCTGATTAAACTCCGCGTAGACCAGGATTTTGAGGGCTTCGCGCTTCGGCCCCAACGAAGAGCGCAACGTGGCCGATTGCTTTTTGATGCCGAAGATGGCTTCCTGGATTCCCGGATCATTGCCAGAAAATATGCGCTCTTCCAACTGATCCAGTTGATCCTCCAGCTCATTGAAGATGTCGAAGTACTGGTCGACGACCCCGTCCAGCAAGCGATAAAAGATGTAGTCCGGCCCGTGCACCGCCAATTCGCGCCGGTGCTCGACCGCCTCCTTCACCTGGCGCACTGCCTTCAAGGGTTTCAGATGTACCGAGACCACGTACTGCCGGGTCAGAAAAAGGTTCAGGTTGATGATGTCCAGCGCCTCGTCCCCGGGGTTCATATTGATGGCGCCAAAAACGGTAAAAAGAATGTCCTCGTAGGTTTCCTGCTTCGGGCGCGTCTCATTGTTCGTGACATCGGACAGGGCCAGGTCATGGAACAAAAAGGTTTCCTTGAGCCATTGGATGTCTTCCTTGCTGGGACGCAAGATGTCCAGCCAAAGCTGCTTTCCTTCTTTGAGCAGTTTTGGCACATCCCCCAGTTCGGCGCCGAAAGACCAGGTTTTCCCCTCTTCACTCACGCAACACCAGTAGCGGCTCTCTGCGAACGGCATCGGAATCCTCCTCCCAGCGGCGCCCAAGGGCAGCGAACTTGCACGACACTATAGCCTAACCCGCGGCCAAAGCGTTACCGCCCCGAAGCTTAGCGCCGCGTTGGGGAATGCCCCGCCCAGCCCAAATGTTGAAAGAAAGCTACAAGCATCCGGAGCCGGATCGTCATGCCCGTTTTCCGAGAGGGGACACGTTCGGGGCGCTTTATTATCGCCGGGGCGATTGTATGAATGGCCCTGCTATGCTATGATTTCCAGGAAGGCCTAACGCAGTCTAACTGCATGAGGTATATTGGTTTATTATGAACAATTTCTTTAAGCAAGTTTCTCTTTGGTTGATCCTCCTGCTCATCGTCGTGCTGGCGCTCTCCAATTTTTCGACGATGCAGGGCAAGGAACGCACCCTGGGAGAGACTGATTTCTTGGCCCAGATCAAGGCCGACAATATCGAGTCGGTGTCCGTCGTCTCCGCCGGCGATAACCGGGAAGAGGTGTCGGCCAAATTCAAGACACCCGTCGAAAACCAGAAATCCATGAAGTTCACCGCGAAGGAATTCAAGGATGAATGGACGACCGACCTGCAAGCACACGGCGTCAACCCGGAATTCAAAGTGGACAATGCCCTGTGGCAAGGATTGCTCTTCAATATCCTGCCGCTGGTCCTGATTATCGGCGTCTTCTGGTTCTTCATGTTCCGCCAGATGCAGGGCGGCAGCAACAAGGCCATGTCGTTCGGCAAGAGCCGGGCGCGCATGGTCAATCAGAGCGACAAGACGGTGACGTTCAATGACGTGGCCGGCGTGGATGAAGCGAAGGAAGAGTTACAGGAGGTGGTCGAATTTCTTAAAGACCCCAAGAAATTCACCCGGCTCGGCGGCAAGATTCCCCGGGGCGTGCTGCTTGTGGGCCCGCCGGGCTCCGGAAAAACGCTCCTGGCGCGCGCCGTGGCCGGTGAGGCCAATGTGCCCTTCTTCAGCATCAGCGGTTCGGACTTTGTCGAAATGTTTGTCGGCGTGGGTGCCAGCCGTGTGCGCGATCTGTTCCAGCAAGGCCACAAGCATGCGCCATGCATCATCTTCATCGACGAAATCGACGCCGTGGGCCGGCAGCGCGGCGCGGGACTGGGCGGCGGCCATGATGAACGCGAACAGACCTTGAACCAGCTCCTGGTCGAGATGGACGGTTTCAACACCAACGATGGCGTCATCCTGATGGCCGCGACCAACCGGCCCGACGTCCTGGATCGCGCCTTGCTCCGGCCGGGCCGTTTCGACCGGCAAATTGTCGTGGCCAATCCGGATATTACAGGCCGGAAAGCCATCCTCGAGATCCATCTGCGCAACCAGAAGGTGCCGCTGGGACCGGACGTGGACACGCAGGTGCTCGCGCGGGCGACCCCCGGTTTCTCCGGCGCCGACCTGGCCAACATGGTCAATGAAGCGGCCCTGCTGGCGACCCGCCGGGCGCAGGACAAGGTCACCATGATTGATTTTGAGGACGCGAAGGACCGCGTG
>JACPGD010000154.1 GCA_016182645.1 Candidatus Hydrogenedentota bacterium
AATCGCGGCGCGCAGGACCAACTGACGCCGAAAGTTTTGCGGCTCGGCGGCATGGGCCGGAACCGCGGTGTCCTCACGTACCTGGTTGGCAAGTTCCAGCCTGCCGATGAGGTGTTCCGTCACATCCGATTGAACTTGAGGTGCCTGTTCCAAATGACTCTGCACCAACGCAATTTGTTCGAGCGAGAATTTGTGTAATTCCGCGAACGGTGCATTCAGCAATTCTTGTTCGGCCTCGCCCAAAGCGGGCGGCGCTTCGGTAGACGCGGTGTCCTCGCCGCGTTTTTGGGCAGGCGGCTGCGGCGCTGCCTCCACCGAGGGGGACGGTGGCAACTCGCGGAGGGCCTGTTCCGCGCGCAGCACTTCGGCCTGGCACGCTTGATGCCGGGCTTTCGCCTCGTCCAAGGAGAGTTCCAGGTGATCCAGGACGGCATTCCAGCGGCGCTGGTTTTCCGGCTCCGCGCGCCGCCGCGCATCGGCCTTGGCCAGTAGTCCCTTCACCTCTTCCATCGTTTTCCGCGCTTCGGCATGGCGCAACTGCAAGAGGTTCAGTGCCTGACGTAATTCAGCCGCCTTATCGCCCATTCATTTCTCGCCAGTACGACGTTGCGTCTCTCAAGGAGAGGGAGTATAACACGGACGATCACAGACGGGCACGGGAGGTCCGGAACTGTTTGAGGCAGTTGGGGCTGGGCCGCAAGACGCATGATTGAGGAAGGGGAAGACAGGTTGGATATCTGGAGTTTGGTGATGGGGGCCTGCTGTCTGGCGGCGCAAGGGCCTTCGATGACGGAAGGTGGTTGTGTGGAAGAGCGCGTGGTAACCTATGCGCAACCGGAGGAGCAGCCTCTCCGCATGAGCCTGTTTCTCCCCCCGGGCCCGGCCGCAGCGCCACGCCCGGCCATCGTGTTGATTCACGGCGGCGCCTGGATTGGCGGGTGGCGCCATCAAATGCACTGGTTTGGGCGCCAGTTTGCTCGCGCCGGTTTGGTCGCAGCCTGCATTCAATACCGGAAGCTTCCCCGATATGGATTCCCCGAATGTGTGCAGGATGGCAAGGCCGCCGTGCGCTGGTTGCGGGCGCACGCCGCTGAAGTGGGTGTGGATCCCGAGTGTATTCTCGTCAGTGGGCATTCCGCGGGCGGCTACATTGCCATGATGGTCGCCTGTACGGACGCGGTCCCGGAACTGGACGGCAGCGAGAACCTGGGCCACTCGAGCGCGATCCAGGGGGTGATCAGCGTCTACGGCGCGGTGGATCTCCGCGCATACCAACAGCCCGGTACATCGCGCCTCAAGCGGAAGGCTGCCGAGATATTGTTTCAACGCTTCCTTCGGCGCGCGGCTGGCGACGGCGAGGATCCCTTCGAGAAATCCGCGCCTGCGAGTTACATTCACCCGGGGATGTGCCCCGCCCTCTTCATTCACGGGGACCAGGACGGCCTGGTACCCATGCCCGTGGCGCAGAAGTTCTATGAATCGCTGACTGAGCTGAACGTGCCCACGAAATTTGTGACGTTCAATGGTAAGCACCACGCTTTCGAGCACGTCGACTTCGAAGCACGCCGCCAGATATTCCGGGAGATCATTCTGTTCTTGCAGGAGCAACAACTTTGTGCTGCTTCCGTGCTGGCCACGGAGGAAGCTGTTGCTCCGCTGGCCGAAATGGCGCCCTCAAGCGATTAGAGCGTGAGGGTGGCGGAAAGCGGGCGGCGCTCGGACCGACCCGCCGGAGCGGACCGAGTGGTCCTGGCCGCAAGGCAACAGTTACTCTCAGAGTTCTCCCCTCAAGCCTAATCTTGCGGGCGCCAGCCGGTGGAGCGTTTATGCGCGCGGAATACGACCCTTGGGCAGCCTATTATGACTGGATCCATCAAGGCCTGCCGGGGGAGGCGGAGTTCTACATTCTGCGCGCGTTGCGCCGCGGCGGGCACACACTGGAGCTCGGCTGTGGCACGGGCCGCGTCTGCCTGCCGCTTGCCATGAGCGGCGGCGATGTGGTTGGACTTGATCTCTCCGTCGGCATGCTCGCCGAGTGCCAAGAAAAGCGCCGGCTGGCCGGGCCGCTGACGGGCCGGCTGCATCTGGTTCAAGGCGACATGCGCCGCTTCAGCTTCGCCCGCCGTTTTCACACAATCATGATGCCCTACCGAACGTTTATGCATCTGCTGACTGTCCAGGATCAATGCGAGTGTTTGACCTCTGTGCGAGATCATCTCGCGTCCGGTGGGGAATTTATTCTGAATCTGTGGGCCGCGCGCCCCTCGGTAACCACTGAGCAGGTGCGGAAGACCTCCACCCGGTTTCGACTCGCAGGCCAATACCCAGTGCCCAGCGAAGGACTCCTCCTGCGGCATTTCCACCGGGTCCGCATCGATGAAGCGGCCCAAAGATTGGATGAGGACCACCGCATCGAAGAGGTGAACCTGATGGGAAGCGTCCAGCGCAGGAGGCTGCTGCACCTGGATCGCGTGTGGGTCACCCCACGTGAAATGGAACACTTGTTGTGTCGTTGTGGATTTGAAGTGAGCGCGGTGTACGGCGATTTTGAGGAGCGACAGATCACGAACGACAGCACGGAAATGATTTGGGTGGCCATGCGGAAGAATTAGGAATTAGGAATGAAGACCTAATGTGGAGTAAAGGATCAGTAGTGGCGAATTTCGAATCGTTGGTATTTGGCGTCGCCGCTGCTCCAAGAGGGGGACACCGATCGTACGCGCGCACCGAAGGGGCCTTGCTGGCACCACGACAGCATCTGATCGAGCGCGCCGCGCTCCCCTTCAAATTCGGCTTCCACCCCGCCGCCCGGCACATTGCGCACCCAGCCATTCAGCCCGAGCGCGAGCGCCTGGTCCAAGGTCGAGTACCGGAAGCCGACCCCCTGGACGCGGCCTTCGATCAACACATGAAGCCGCTCTGGCATGACCGCTACTCGCGCATGTCAAGGAGGCGCTCGCGATAGTCGGGATAGCTGAAACTGAAGGCCGCCATGCAGGCGTGCAGCGAGACGGTTGCGTCGCTGCTCTCAATCGTCGGTTGCAGGATGGTTAGCAAGCGCCTGTTACCCAGTTCGATGATTTTGTCGCAGACGGCAATCTTTACGGGCGCCAGGTCAGAACGGAGCAATTCCTGCAATTCGCTGATGGCGTTGGGATCGTCGCCAGACAGGAGAGCCGCTGCCATCTTCGCCCGCAGTGTCAGATTCAATTCGTTCGGGTCCACGCGGTTCCTCAGGCGCGCGCGCAGATAATCCATCGCGCCCTCATCCTCCGATGCCGCCAACAGGATGGCCGACTCGAGTGCGAGGGTCGGAACGTTTTCGAGGGTGTCCTGTAACTGTTTCTTGCCCAAAGGATCACCCAGCTTGAAGAGCACCAACACGATCCGGTAGCGCCCGCTGAGTTCCGCATCGGGGAGCATCAGCTTCATCTGCTCGATAATTTCAGGACCGCCCAATTCCACGAGGGCCTTGACCGCGGCATTGCCCTTCTCTTCGCTGGCGTCGGTCAGCATGTTCAGGAGTCGTGGGATAATTTCGCGGTTACCCAGCCGCGCGAGGGCCACCGCGGCCGGCACCGCCAAGTCGTCGGAGCGATCGTTAAGGGCCTGAATCAATTGAGGAATGCCTGCCTGATACTTTAGCAGCCCCGCCAGTCTGAGGGTTTGGGCTTTTACTTTTCGGTTGCCACTGTCCAGCCCTTGGCGAATCAGGTCTTCCTGCACGTCTTCACCGGCAAGAAAAAGTCGTTCGGCCGCGTTGATCTGGGTCTGGATATCGTTTGACTGCGCCAATTGCTGCAGATAATCCAACTCTTCCACGCCGGCCGTGCCTTCATGCAGCCGCAGGAGCACCGCCGAGTTCATCTTCACGTCCTGATTGTCCGCGGCCGTTTCATAGAGAGACTGAGCGCGCGTCGCGGCCCGCTCCACGATCTTTTGATCGTCGGCCCGCAATGCGCGAGAAGCGGGCAGCTTGAATTCCGCCTTCTCGATCACCTCGCCTTGGACGCGCACCTCTTGGATCGTGTCATACAGGTAAGTGAAGACGTCGCCGTCAGCGGTTTCCACATTGAGCGCATTAGGAAGCACCTCCACCACTTTCAGGTTTGGGTCCTCCACCACGCGTTCCCCCTTGAGGACCACTGTGACCAAGGTCGGCGATCCCTCCAATTGCTTTAAGGTGACATTGCTTGTTCCGGTGACCGGGACCTGCGCTTGAACGCCGGCCGCCCAAAGCAAGAGTGCCAACCCGCACGGAACCATTCGATGTGTTTGCATGGTCATGTTCCTTCTCCGCCTCGTTCGCCTTAATGTAATTCCAGTTTTTCTTCCTTGATGATCTGATCAAGAAACTTCTTCGCTGTGTCCAGTGAAGGAACGAACGGATTAATCGCCAGCGCCTGAAGCGCATACTCATAGGACTTGTGGCATACGGCCGCCACGGTGAGGCGGTCGCTCTCTTTCGCCGCAATGTACATCCCCTTCAGGAACCGCGGCAGACTCCCAACCTTCTGGCCTTGCACGGAACCGCTGCAGACGATGGCCGGCACTTCGACACTGCAGTTCGCCGGCAGGTCGCGAATGCTTTCGTTGTTGCGCAGGCAAAGGATCAGGTGGCGTTCTTTTATGCCTTCCATCGCCTCGATGAGCGGCAGCAAGGTCTCTTCATACCACACCGCATTGCGCTGGCGCGTCAGGTCAGGGATGTCCGTCAGGTTCTCGTTTTCATAGGCTTTCAGAATGCGCTTCTCCGCCTCGTGCAATACTTCCGAACGAAACCGGTTGCAAGTGATCTGTTTCTTGTACACTTCACCGCGGTGAAAATACATCCCGGTGTTGCGCGTGGGAATCATTCGGAACAAATCGATGAGTTGGTAATCGAACCCGTCTTCCCGATTCTCTTCCAGCGCCTCCAGCAACTGGCTCATTCTGCTGCGGCCTTCCAGCTTGACGTCCTGGATCCACCCTAAGTGGTCCAGCCCGACATAGTCGATTTGTAAGCGGGGCAACTCCACTTGCAGAATGCTGGCCACGCGCTTCGCGTAGGCCCCGGGAAGATCGCACGCGCCCGCCACGTTCAGCTTGGAATGATTGATGAGTGCTTCCACCACAATCCCCATGGGATTGGTGAGGTTGATGAGGAAGGCGTTGGGATTGATCGCTTCGATCTCTTTGGCCAACTCGAGCACGACGGGGAGGGTCCGCATCGCATTGGCAAAGCCCCCTGCGCCCAAGACTTCATGGCCGAGCATCCCGAACTTGGTCGGCAGGATTTCATCACGCATGCGCGCTTCCATCCCGCCCACACGCAAGTGGTTCAGAATATACTTGGCCCCCGTCACCGCTTGCGTGATATCGGTGCTCGGCACCACCTTCGCGGGGAACCCGCTCTTATTCATGAGGCGTTGGCAGAAGCGGGAGACCAATTCCAGCTTGCGCCCCGGGCGCCCATGCAGCACAATCTCGCGGACGTTCAGGTTTCGGGAGACGACGGAGAGGATGAATTCCGGAATGTATACACTGCTGCCACCGAGGATCGCGATCCGATCGATCATGCCGGTGATACCTCCTACTTCCATCGCGCCCCGGCGGCGCCAGGCGCGAAAAAGCCCCCCGAAGGCCGGGATATCTTGCAAACAATTCTCCGTCTTGGCCGGGCGGGCTTCAGCGGCGCCCTCTTGCGCTCGGCGCCGTCCAGTCCTCTTCCCGAGGGGTGTCATGAGGCTAACGGTTCGCTGATCGCAAAGTCAAGACGACGGACGATGGTGATTGCGATTGGCGTGTCAGAAGGGGGGGAAGGCCGCGCTTTGATAGGCGTGTTCAAGCGTGCAAACTTTGATGATTGGACTTCGCATCAGGGACGGCAAGCCAGTTGACGACGTCATGCGCCCGTGCGTGTGAAAGAGCCGCTCCTCTTCACCGCGTTCGTTGCGCCATGAGGGCAGGAACAACCTCCAGCATCCATCGGCTGTTCAGGTTCTGGCGCATACTTTCCACAATCGTTTCGTTGCGATAGGCATAGCGTGCGAAAACCTGACGATCATCGCGCGTGGCCGCCCGAAGATTCATGCCACCGAAAGTCAACATACTTTCCTGTGCTCTTACTTCCATTGTTCGAATCTCCACCTCAACGATCCTGTCTGTTCGCGTTCTACTCCCGGACGATCTCTACTCCTCCCTATCCATGCCGCCAGTTTCAGCAGACCCACGGGGGCCCCGAGCGCCGGGTGCTGCGGGGCCACCCCTCATGGTCTGTCTTCGCATGTGTTATTCTCTCTCTCGCGTTCTCCTTTCTCAGTCGGTTGCATTCAGTGTTCGATGTTTGGGTGCTGGTTAACGTGGCTGGTGGGTGTGGAGCAACACGCGTGCCACTTCCTCTGGAGGTGGGAAATACTCCGTGAATAAAGGGCGGAATGCCCGAAAGCTGGAATTGGAGAGACGGGAAAAGTTACCCGCGCGTATGAATGGTGAGAGGCGGATACCACCTGGTGCCTCTCTCCTTCCCGAAGCTGATCAAGGAGGTGAGAGCCATGCAGCGACGCAGATTCTTACAGACGATGGCCGCGGTGACGGCGCCCGCGTGGGCGCTGGCGCAGGAAAACGCGCGGCCCACCCGCGGGCAAGAGCGGCCCAATCTGGTCTTCGTTTTCGCCGACCAATGGCGCGCGCAGGCCACGGGCTATGGCGGGGACAGCAACCTCCGCACGCCGCATCTCGACGAACTGGCCGCCGAGAGCATCGACTTTCGCAATGCCGTCGCCTCTTGTCCCGTGTGTTCACCCTATCGCGGAAGCCTGCTAACGGGCATGTACCCCGACCAGCACGGGGTCTTCGTCAATGACGTGCATCTGCGGGACGAGTTTCCTTCCATCGGAGATCAATTGCAGGAGGCAGGCTACTTCACCGGGTGGATTGGCAAATGGCACGTGAATGGCCGCGGCCGCTCCGCGTTCATTCCGCCCGAAGAGCGCCAAGGCTTCCAACTCTGGATGACCATGGAATGTACGCACGACTACAACAACTCGTGGTACTACAAAGACACGCCAGAGAAGTTGAAGTGGGAAGGCTATGACGCGTTTGCGCAGACGCGCGCCGCCACGCGCTTTATTGCTGAATATCAGGAGGACAAACCGTTCGCGCTCTTTCTTTCCTGGGGCCCGCCGCACAATCCCTACAATACGGCCCCGGCTGAATATCGCCGGCAGTTTGAAGCGGCCGAACTGGTGCTGCGCGGAAACGTGCCCGCGGATCACGAGGCGGCCGCCCGCCTTGATCTCGCTGATTACTACGCCCACTGCGCCGCACTCGATGCGTGCCTGGGCGAAATCATGCAGGCGCTGCGGGCCGCCGGGCTCGAGGAGAACACTGTCCTCGTCTTCACTTCGGACCATGGGGACATGCTCGAGTCCCAGGGCGAGCAACGGAAACAGCGCCCGTGGGACGAGTCCATTCGTGTGCCCTTCCTGTTGCGATGGCCGGGGCGCTTTGGGCGCAGCGCACGCACCATTGAGGCGCCGCTGGGTACACCCGACCTCATGCCGACACTGCTGGAATTGTGCCACGCCTCCGTGCCTGACTCCGTGCAGGGACAAAGCCTGGTCCCCTGGCTCGAGGGCGCGGCACCCGAAGATCGCGGCGCGCTGATTGCCTGCTACACGCCTTTCGGCGAATGGACCCGGGCCAAGGGCGGCCGTGAGTATCGCGGCATTCGCACGCGCCGCTATTCCTATGTCTGCGATTTGAATGGGCCCTGGCTGCTTTACGACAACGACGCCGACCCCTTTCAACTTAAGAATCTCTGCGGCGCTGCCGGCCAGACGGATGCACAGACTCGATTGGACATGGACTTGAAGACATTGCTCCGCGAACTGGGCGACGAATTTCTGCCGGGGGATGAGTACCTGAGGAGATGGGGCTACAAAGTAGACGCGACAGGCACAGTCCCGTATAAGGCGTAGGGGGTGACCACTGCAAGGACCGCGGGGACGAAAAGCACAAGCGTGGCGCGGGCAATATTCTAGGGCATCAAGAATTTCGCGAGCCAGGCAAACGCTTCGTCCTGCATGGCAGCGTTGTACTCGTGGGGCACGGGCCATAGTTTTGTGAGCAGCTTGTCCGCGGCGCCCTGGCTCTCCCAGATCTGGTGCATCCTCGCGTAAGCGTCCTCAACACCGGGGACAGGAAACAGGGCGTCTTCGGTGCCGTTGAAGAAGAGCATGGGCTTCGGGCAGGCAATCGAGGTGACATCCGGATAGTCCAGGTAGTTCCGCAGATTCGGAACGAGCATCGAGTATGCGGATTGACCGGTGGTCTGGTTGTTCCCCGGCACCATGAGGGCGTCCGTCGTCCCCATCCAGCAGATGGCCACGCCCGCGGCGATCCGATCGGTCGCCGCGCATAGTGTCCAGGTGCGATGGCAGCCCATGGATAGTCCCATCGCGCCGATCCGCGCGGGATCAACCTCAGGAAGCGATGCCACAAATTCGGCGCTCCGGACATCGTCCCACGTGATGACGCCCGGCCACGTCATGCCGATCTGAATCAGGTTTGCCGACAGGGTCTGCTGTTCCTTGTATTCGACGCCTTCCTTGCGCCCGCGTTCGCCCCAGAACAAGGCGTCCAGCGCAAATACAACATAACCCTGCTCCGCGAGCGCGTCGCCGATCCAGCGTTGGCCATAATACTTGTTCACCCAATCTGTCGCGTCCGCCAGGACCGCCTCGCTCACACCGAAAGGACGCACCACCTTTTCCTTGCCAATCGAAAAGTGCGCGCCGTGATCGTGCAGCGTAACGACGGCTGGAAAGGGCCCGGTCCCCTGTGGCACAAGCAGATATGCCGGGACGCGGCAGTACGCCGAAATGTTCAGCAGCAGTTTCCGGGCTTCGTAACTGCCGCGGTTCTCCACAGCCACTACCTCCGGGTCAAATTCCGCGCGCGGCGGTGGTGTGAGCAGCGACTCGAAGAGCTTTGCCCGCGCCGCTGTACGCCAGGCCGGGAAATCCGTGTGGTTCCCGCTGAGCCAGGACAATGGATACTTCAACGTGGCCTTCTGCGCTTCGTTGAATGTGGGCAGGTTCTGCTCGATGGCAAAGCCAGGGAACACAGCCCGGGCCGGTGGCGCGGGCACCGGACCGATGCGCGTCAGCACCTGCGCTAATTGCGACGTGACATTAAGGAGCCGCTCCGCCGGGCGATGCCGCAGATAGAAATCCAATACTTCCTCGAAGTAAACCACGCCCTCGGGGCTGTTGTCGCCGAGGCTGATGACGCCCTCCGTGTAGTCGCGCGCGGGATCGCGATCCTCTGGGTGCGCGTAAAGCGGCTGGACTGACGTGCCGGCCGCAACGGCCCCCGTGCTCCGTTCCCAGCCATCAAGACTGTTGAAGTACTTTCCGCTCCGCAGATAGGTGCCCAGTCTTGCTTGCAACGTCCGCTCGATGGCATCGAGAAGGGGTGCAATCGGTTCCCCGTGTGCTTCCAGCCACGCGGCCGCGCGCACGATTTGCGCGCCGTGTTCGATGGCCTGGCCGGTCAACACGCGGCTCGAGCGCGGGTGCGGGTAGCGCCAGCCGCCTAGGGGGTCCTGCGACTCCGCAAGGAAATTGGCCACCGCCCGGATCACGTCGTTCAGCTTCGGTTCGTCCGGCGCATGGACGGCCAGGGCCGGCAGTCCTGCCAGGGCGTAGCCAATGATATAGGGTTTGGCGAAGGGATACTGGTAGCCTTCCGCATCCACGTCGAGAAATGGCGATTCGCTGACAATCGGTGCGCCACTTTGGCTGAAGAGATCGCCGGGCGACAGCTTCTCTCTTAGTTCGCGGAACAGGCGCAAGGCATTGTCCAAATAAAGCTGTTCATGCGTGAATTCATAAAGCCGCGTGAAATCCAGGACATCGCCAATGTTCCGCGCCTCGCCCTGGTTCGCGTGAACGATGCGCGAAGCATAATCGACTTGCCAGCGCAATGCCGCCGCCATACGCGGGTCGCCCGTTTCTTCCCAGGCGTAGAAGAACGAATCATAGCCTTTCGTGCAGAAGTGCACGGCATCGTTCGAGCGCCACATGAAATTCGGATCAACCGGTGATTCAGGATTAGCGGCGGAACGGTTGTTGTAGCGCGTGCCGCCGAAGGTCTCCGCATGCTCGTCGCCCCACCAGATGGACAGGTCGTGGAAGTTGTTGCACCAGTGCAGCGCCAGCTCCCGCAGGCGCGCGTCGCCATGGGCATAGTACGCATGGAAGATGGGCGGGCAGTGATTCAGCCGGTTCATCCCATACGCACCGCTCAGCGGCATGCTCGTGACATTGCCGAAATCATCGCCAAGCAACGTGGCCGAGGCCATGCTGTCGATGTGAAACTGCCTGGACGATTCTAGCGCCGGCCACGCCTTGAGGTTGGGAGCCACAACACCGGGGTAAAGCGCCGGGTAAACGCCCGGGGCCACGACCACACGCAGTGGCGGCTCCAGCAGGCCACGCGGCCAGTTGTTGCGGCACCTTCTCCGTTGCGAGCGCCCGCGCATAGATGATCGCCCCATTATCTCTTCGTAATTCTCCCCGCCTGAGCAGGTGGGCGTCCGGGAACGTGACGCTGAGTTGATCTCCCTCATACTGCGCGGGCTCGCCGCCCGAAAACGTATGTGGCACTGCAAGACTCTCAAGATCTGACCATTGCCCCTCAATTCTCCAGCCGAAATCCGGCGCGTATTCTTCCGGTTCCGCCACATTGCGCTGCAAGTGGGCCGTCACGGCCAGACGGCCCAGCGCGTCCAACCGCACTTCCAGAATCCGCGGCCATTTCGCATCCGGTATCAGCAGGCGTGCCCAGAGGTAATGCCGGCCAGCTTCCACCACTTCGGCCACGGCCGCTTCATTTCCCAACAAAACGGGAGCGAGCACCGTCGCGTCGACCAGCGTTGCCCCGCCGCGGGCAAGACGCACCCCGCTGGTCGAGCATCGCACCGTGAAATCGTTCCAGTGGAGTAGATACTCCTCGCCGGCCTGTATAAAGGTGACTGCTTCCCGCATAGGCTCTTGGCGCAACTTTAAGGAAAACGTGACCGGTTGCGCGTCAGGGAAAGTGTAGGGAAAGGTGATTAGGGCACGCCGCACGCTGGCGGGTATGCCAGGATGGCGCGTGAGTACACGAAGGTCTGGTGTGACCTCGGCGCCGCTGCCGTGAACGCCCACGCCCAAGCCTGTTGGCAGCGCTCCCGGCGCAAAGGGCAACGACACCCGGATCAACTCCTGCCCAGGCTGAGACGGAACACACGTGAAGAAAGGCAGGCCGCCGATCTGCCCTTCCGCGACGCCCTCCAGCGAAGCGGTGGGAGGGTGCAGTGTGTAACGCTCCGGCCAGGACGGCAGCGATTGCGCGCCCAGTAGCGGCGCGCTGCCGCAGAATAGCGATAAGAAAAGGACCAATCGTTTCATGAGGGCCTCTGTCTTGTGTTCTTCCCCACTGTGATGAAGCATACTGGAATGAGCTTCGAGTCTGCTCCTTTATGTTCGGAGCAATGCCGTCCCCTTTTCCCGGCCGGGACGTGGCTCAAGCTGCTGTTCGTGACCATCCATACTGGTCTGTGTTAGCATCTTCCCATGGCCACGCAGAAACGTCATCCGTCGTCGCCGCTCCGGCGCCGGGGGCGCAAGAAGCCGGAACCGAAGATCGTGCTGGATCCGGACCGCTGGGGCATGATTGTCGGCCTGTTTCTCGCCACGCTGGTGCTGGTGGTGGACTTCTTTCGCGGCCCATCCGCGTCGCTGAATTTGCACACCCTCATTGGGGCCGGTCTTACGTTTGTGATAAGCTACCTCGTCACTGGACTTTTTGTCTGGTATTTGCGCGGCGTCCGCGAACGGGAACTGGAACCGGCCAGTCCGGCACGTCCGCGTTTGGGCGACGCCGTCTCCCATGAACCAGCGGAGACGGCAGAGACGGCCGGGGCGCCGGCACAAGAGGGTCCTCGAACATCATGAAGCATCTGCTGTTGCCACTGTTTCTTCTCGCACCCGCCCTGTCACTGGCGCAAGCGCCTGATTTGAGCGCTCTCGACCTGGTAGAGCGATCGGTGCCGGATGGACCGATAGCCCTGGTCGATGGGAACCCGGTTGCGCGAGATCGGTTTCTGGCCCGGTACCACGAGCAGATTGCGGCCATCGCCAAGGCGTCGGGCAAACCGTTGGCCGACAGTGACCGCGTAAAAGCGGCGCTGGCCGTGCTGGGCGAGCAAGTCCAGTGGGAAATCCTGCATCAGGAGGCCGTCAAGCGCGGTCTCCAGGCGACCGAATCTGAAGTGGCCCAGACCTTTCAAAAGCAATTGCAGGCGTTGCAAGAGCAGGCGAAAGAAGCGGGCCAGCCCGCCCCGGCAGAACAGGAAATCTTACAAAAGATTGGAAAGACGCGCGAGGAAGTGCTGAAAGAAATACGCGAAGGACTCCTTGTCCAGAAGGTGAAAGATCAGCTTAGCGCAGGCAAGACGGCGCAGCAGGTAACGGCCGCGGATGTTGAAAAGTTCTACAAGGAAAACCCGGACTTCTTCAAGCGCGGCAGCGGCATCCACCTTAAACAGATTTTCGTTCGTCCGCTGCCCAATGCGCGCGAAGCCACGGAAGCACAGTGGACGGCGGCGCAAAAACGGATGGAGCAGGCGCTGGCGCGGATTCATGCCGGGGAGAGTTTTGAAGCGGTGGCGAAAGCGGTATCGGACGCCCCTGACAAGACCAAAGGCGGTGACATGGGCCCGCTCCCCGCCGAACGGGTTCCGCCGTTCTATGTGGACGTGGCCAAGAACCTGGAGGAGGGGGCAATCAGCAACATTTTCCGAACTAAGCAGGGGCTGCACCTCATCCAACTGGTGAGCCGGGAAGGCGGTGGCGCCGTCTCCCTCGTGGAGGCCGAACCGAAAATCCGGGCGTTTCTGCAACATTCCAAAACGGACAACGTGATTGATGAGTATTGCCAAAATATCCTGACCAACCCGGAGCGCGTCCGGGTCTACCTCCAACTCGATCGGACGTTGGCCTCGATGCCGGAATTGAAGGAGTTGGCGTTGAAGAAGAAATGAAGGGGAGAGGTTCGAGGGTCAAGGGTCATGGGTCAAGCTGATCGGTTGGAGGGAAGAGCGCCTTAAGGGTGCAGGTGGAAGGGACGCCTTTCAGGAATTGAGAATGAGTCGCTGTCGAAGACTGTTCAACATTCTGCTCAGTTCATCTGTAAGGGTCAAGGCGAGATCGGTTTGATCTTTCGTGAGGATGCCGGCTCGGATCGCCAACAGGAGGAATGTCTCGGTTTCCGCTACTGAGCCTCGCGCTACGCTCACGAAGTGCGCATAGTCCCTTCGCGTTCCTCGGGCGTGACCCTCGGCGATGTTCGCGGGGACCGAGGCGGCGGCACGAAGTAGTTGATTGGTCAATCGGTACTCTTCAGATTTCGGCAGGATTTTAGCAAGTCGATAAGCCTCCACGGCCAAATCCATCCCTTTCTGCCAAACCTTCAAGTCCCGATGTGACTCAATCTTATCCATCTTTCGTGAATGTCTCCCCTGTCCCTCCCCCACCGAACCTAGAACCTAGAACCTTGAACCTTGAACCTCGAACCTTGAACCTCGAACCTTGAACCTCGAACCTCTCCCCTCATCCGATCCGTTGAATCGGCTGCCCGTCCGCGAGGAGTTGATTGCCGCTGACTTGCAGTGTGTAGGTCTGGCCGAGTGCTGAAACGGTGACCGTCGCTCCGCTCACGGCCCACGTGCCGCTTACAGTTCCCAACGGTGTTCCGGCCACGCTTAACTGCCCTCCGGGACCGAAGGTCGCCTGGAACCCTTTCACGGACCACACCGTCCCCACCAGGTTTTGCACGTTCAACAAGGGCGGCGCGGCCGGGGCCGCGGGGGAGGCAGCCGCGGGCGCGCTCCCTTCGGCTGGCGGGCTGCCACTCGACGTGCCTTTCTTCAATGACGCGAGCAGCGGCAGACTCAAGACCGCCACGACAACAACCGCAACGGCAATGATCGCTCCCTTATTCATACACAAGATCCCTTTTGGTTTGCTGTGATGTGCCGCGGAAGGCCATATACCCCCGCTGCCTCCTCTTTCCCCTTTTCCCGTGGTCCCCTTGAACCTTGAACCTCTCCCCTCGAACCGACCTTATCCCCTTCTCCCGGCACGGCGCTCGACATGGGGGGAGCACTCGCGCAAGACTTCCAGGATTTCCGAGACCGCGTTTTCCAGACCGATGAAGAGGGCGCGGGCAAGGATGCTGTGGCCGATATTCACTTCGCGGAGGCCGGGCATCCGCGCGACGGCCTCTAGGTTTTCCACCGTGAGTCCGTGGCCCGCGTGTAGCCCCAGGCCGGCCTCGAGCACGTACTCGCCGCACTTGCGCAGCCGGTCCAGTTCCCGCGCCACGGCCTGGTCCACGGCATTCGCGTAGGCGCCGGTGTGCAGCTCGACGTAGTCCGCGCCGGTCAACAAGCTGGCATCCACCTGGTGCTGGTCCGGGTCGATGAACATGCTCACGCTGATCCCGCGCTCGTGCATGCCTTCGACGACCTCCTTGAGGTAGTCCTGCTGCGCGGCCACGTCCAGTCCCCCCTCTGTGGTAATTTCCTCGCGGCTCTCGGGCACGAGGCACACGGTATCCGGCTGGACATGATGCGCGATCTCGATGATCTCTTCGACGGCGGCCATTTCCAGGTTTAGCCGCACTTCCAATTCTTCCTTCAGCTCCGCCACGTCGTGATCTTGAATGTGACGGCGGTCCTGGCGCAGGTGAACGGTGATTTGATGCGCGCCCGCCAGTTCGCAGACGCGCGCCGCGGCAATCACGTCTGGCTCGAGGCCCTTGCGCGCCTCGCGCAACGTGGCCACATGATCGATATTCACCCCAAGTTCAATCATTGGTCGCCTCGCTCCTCTCCGTCCGTGGCTTGGGCGCCTGGCCCAAGTTTCTTGGGCAAGAGGCCCAAGCCACGCCCTTTTATGCGTACTTATAACGCGGAAACGCGCTCGGCCAGTTGCGCGCACAGCGTCTCGGCCATGCGCAGGCTCTCATGTTGCACCATCACGCGCACGATGGGCTCGGTCCCGCTGGGCCGGATGACCACGCGCCCCGCGCCGTTCAGTTCCGTCTCGATCTCCTTGATGATCGCGTTCAGAGCGTTCTGGTCCGGCTTGGGTTTGCCATTCAGGGGCACTTGCTGGTGCGCTTCCGGCAACTCCTGATAGGGCCGCGCCAAGTCGCGCAGGGACTGTTCCTTGCGCACGATGATCGCGAGCACTTGCAGCGCGGCGATCGTGGCATCGCCCGTCGTATTGTGCGAGAGCAACACGATGTGGCCCGAGGACTCCCCGCCGATGGTCAGCCCGTGCTCGCGCATTGCTTCCACCACGTAACGGTCGCCCACTTTGGTGCGCACGACCTTGCCGCCCAAGGGCGCCAACGCGCGGTCCAGGCCTCCATTGGCCATAATGGTGGTTGCGAGCATGTGATGCGGCAGCTTCCCCTGTTCCAGCGCGTCGATGCCCAGCACCGCGAGGAGTGCGTTGCCGTCGAGCAGACGCCCGTTCTCATCCGCCATGACGACGCGGTCGCCGTCACCATCAAAGGCAATCCCGAGATCGGCGCGTTCGCGGATGACGGTGGCGCGCATTTCTTCCGGATAGACCGAGCCGACGCCCGTATTGATGTTCAGGCCGTTGGGCGTGCAGCCAAGCTGAATCACTTCCGCGCCCAGTTCGGAAAGCGTGAACGGCCCCACTTTGTAAGTAGCGCCGTTCGAGCAATCGACGACAATTCTAAGCCCGTCGAGGCGCATGCCGCGGGGGAAAGACGCTTTTACGAATTCGATGTAGCGGCCGACGGCATCGTCGATGCGGCGGGCCGTCCCGATCTTGTCGCCCGTGGGCCGCACCTTGTTCACTTCGCCGGTCGTAATGA
Organism: Candidatus Hydrogenedentota bacterium; assembly: GCA_016182645.1. Classification (GTDB taxonomy): domain Bacteria; phylum Hydrogenedentota; class Hydrogenedentia; order Hydrogenedentales; family JACPGD01; genus JACPGD01. The sequence goes on from JACPGD010000154.1 coordinate 15,946, forward strand.
GGCGCTCGATTTCGTCTTCCATCGCGTCGGGGATTTTATAGCCATCGCGGCCAAACAACTTGATGCCGTTGTCCTCGAAGGA
>JACPGD010000155.1 GCA_016182645.1 Candidatus Hydrogenedentota bacterium
CAAAGAAATGAGGTGGACCGGAAAGGAAACGGTGCAAGCCAGACGGATCCTCCCTCGTCTCGGCCTGTGCGCCACGTCCCCCGGCTGCTTCCGCCTGAAGCCAAAGGATGCGTCGTAAGGGCCCCCGCGGCGGGGCCACCCGCAGCAATACCACGCGCTGGCGCCCCCCCTTCATCGTTGCAGCGCCTGATTCCACGACGCGCACCACCAGACTGCCCCCGGCGCCGGACTGCCCTGGATAGGCCGCCGGATCAATCCCAAGGTAACTCACACCGGCACCGCGTCCCGCCAACGGATGGATCACCAGCCACGGCAGCGCCGCCCGGTCATAGTCGATTACCCAGGGAAGATCAGGAAAAGCCCCTACATCAATGGACACCGCTTTCAGTTCCCGCCCGGCGGCGTCTCCCTGCAGAGTCACAAGCGGCGTGGCCCTCAGCTCAGGCGAGGCCAACAGAGGCGATGGATCTATGCCATCATGAATCCCATCCTCGTCGGAATCGGCACCGTCCGGGGACGTGCCCCCCGCCGCCTCTTCTGCCGCGAAAAGCCCATCGTTGTCCATATCGTCCACCAACGGCGCTCCCAGTACCGCAATGAGGCCGGCCTGTCCGCTCTGCAATTGGAGGGCGCTCGCGCGGGGACGGCCCAGGTGCTCGCGGGAAGGATCTATCAGATGCAGCAGTCGTCCGCCTTCCGCCGCAAGAAGGCCGTTGGGGATCCACTCCAACATCGCAATCGGCCTCTCGAAGGCAAATGAAGCATCTCCTCGCATCCCGGCCGGCCATACTTCCACGCGCTCATCCAACGCCACCGCGACATCCCCTCCCTCCGGCGCCACCGCCAGGCGCAGCGCCTGTTGGGCCCCGCTCAAAATATATTGCTCTTCTTTCCGCGGAGTGCCCCCCGCGATTCCAATACGTGCCGCATAGGCATGACCGGTGCCAGGCAGTATCGTAAGCGCCCACACCTTGTCCCCCGCGGCAACGAAGGGCGTGGTATTCGCGGCCACCCCGGGAATCTCCACCGGGGCTTCGCCCATCGACAGGTCTGGCCCTTGCGCATGGGACACCCACGTCACCTGGTCCCGCGTTTGCTCACGTGCCCGGTATCCCGAAAGCATCACCAAGACACCGTCTCCATCGGGACTGGGCAACAGCGCCGACGCCGAGATGTTCAGGCTGTCCGCCGGTGCGGCCACTACAACAAACTTAAGTTCGCCAAGGGAGGGCTGACTTTCGGGCCCGCCATTTTCCTGCGCTCCCGTCAAATCCGCTACCGCCAATACCGGGGGCGTCGCCGCCGCACTCTGGCAGAGTACCGCCCACCGCGCGGGCGCGCCCGGCAAGGCCACCGCCGCCAGGGGACGTTGCGGTAATTCCCATCGCCCGAGTGTTCCGCCAAACAAGCCGTCCTCGTCCCACGCAACCACCTCCAGCTTGCCCCCCCACTCCTCCCCGTCCGCTTTTGCTTCGCCGAGCAACACCACAGCAGCGCCGGGGGACACGTTGAGTGTTCCCACCGGCCATTCCCGCCAGCCCGGCGCCGCCACGCGCCGCGCCGCTTCCACCACCTGGAACGGCCGGGCACAAATCACATTGACGCAGCACGGTTCCGTCGGCGAGACCGGGCCGGACACCGGTGCCGGCCAGCCTGATGCCACCAGCAGATACCGCCCATCCGGCGCGGGCGTCAACGTCCCCAGCGCCGTAGTCCCAAGCAGTGGCGTGGCCCCCGGCAGTACCCCCGCCTGAAAATCCACGCTATGCACATACAAGCGTGCCGCCTCCTGCGTCGCCGACATCGTGTTCGCCACGACAATCACACGCTGAGCGGCGGCATCCGTTGCCAAGACGACAGTCACGCCGAGCGCACACAGTGTAATCAGGCTGGTCTGTACGAGAAATGTGCGCACCATGCGGCTCCTGCCGCCATTATAGGGGCAGGGCCTTTCGATTTCCCGCCGGCAACTGTCGTGCTCGGTTAAGGCGCCCACAACGGCGCTTCTGGATTCCCGCCTGAAAAGGGGAATCCAGAAGCGTTCGCGGAATCTTCAATGGGACATACCTTGCCGCGCTCCATCCGCGCAATGGCCGTCCAGATCGTCGACAAGAAGGCCGGCCATGTGTTGGCGCTCAAAGGCAACCACGCCACCGTGCACGAAGAGAGCCGGGAATTCTGCGCCGGCGCCGTTCCGCCCTGCGCGGACGAAGCCGCCATCTGGCGCAATTACCGGGGATTTGAGGGCGCCTGCCCTGCGCCGAATGTCACGATGTTTGAAGGCAACTTGCAGAGACTGATCGTACCAGAGGAACTCGCGAAACGATTGGAGAGGGCCAAATAGCCGAAAATGAAGGTGGAAAATCTCCCTGTGCTCCATGTGCCCAAGGATGGCTTGGGAGAATTTAGTTGACATTTCTGCACAGTTCCCGCAATCTTATGAAGTCACTGCAAGACTAACGCTTAGGGGTAAGAACAGGGTGCGCAGCATGTTCGCGAAGGAGAAGGGGGACAGTAACGTGAAAGGATGTCGAATGGCTCAATCCACGTGGAAGCTGTTGGGTTGTTCTCTGGCTATCGCGGTGCTCCTCGTGGGCTGTCCCCCGCAGGAGCCGGAGCCGGATCAAGGCCCCGAGGCCTCGTTCACAGCAGCGCCACGCACGGGGCCCGCGCCGCTGACCGTGGGTTTCACGAGTACGTCCAGTGCGGGCGACTCAAGCATCCGCATCTGGGCCTGGAATTTTGGCGACGGTGGAACCAGCCCCTCTCCTAATCCCACGCACACCTATTTCACCCCGGGCGTCTACGACGTTTCTCTTACGGTCACCACAGCGCTAGGCTCTGACACGCTGCGGATCGAGGACTATATTGTAGTCACCGAGACGGCGGGCGCCGGCATGCTTGGCGCCGAAGGCGGCACGTTCTCCGCCGCCGGGGTCAACTTGACGATCAGCGCGGACATCCTCGATCAAGACACGTTCTTCACCATCAATAGCAACGAGACGGAATTCAGCGTCGGCCCCAGTGAACCCATCGAGATCGTGTCTGCCATCTACCAGGTGGCGCATGACAATGCAACGAACAAGTTTTATCAATTCACGAACACCGGTGGCATCGACGCGGCCCGCATCGACGTGCCGTTCTTCACCGACGCTGTGCCGTCCGCCGGGCGCACGGCCGGCCGCACGCATCTGTTGCTCAATCTTCCCGATGGTCAATTGGCGCCCGTCATCGGCCGGGTGAGCAGTGGGCGCGTCCTCGCCTCGTTGCCACAACTCCCCTCCGGCACTAAGTTCGCCGTCGTGTATCGGCCGGGCGCCTCGGTGCACACGGTGGCTGCGCCCGCCGCGAAAGCGGCCAGCTTCAACTGGCCGGACGCCTGGCGCGTGGTGAGCAGCGAGCAGACACTGCAACAACTGACGGCGTTGCGCGTTGGCAAGATCGATGACACCGCGCCCTACCAGCGGCGCAGTTTTACAGCGGCCGAACTGGCCGTCACGGAAACCACAGTCCTGGCCGATCTCCAGGAACTGCACGGCGTTCTCGAGGACGGGGGGTTCCGCGCGCCGGCCTTGATCATGGAAGAGGGCGTGCCGACGCTATTCCTCTTCAACATTAATGCCACGTACAACTCGAATTACACCGATTTCAGTGCGCTCATGTTCGAGCAGCACGCCTACGGCAGCATTAGCATCGATCCGCGGCAATTGCTGAGCGTGACCCTGCACAACGCCACCCTGTTCAACGGAACACCCGCCCAAGTGGACTTGGAAGAGGAATTCAATTTCAAGAATGCCGTGGCCCAGGCGGTATCGCATGCCGTGTTCGCCGGCTATGCCCTGCCGCGGATTGGCGATGGCGACGGCGCGCTCGCGGGCGTGGACGACGCCGTCGCGGTCTGGCTCGGGCAGTGGATGGACGACTTCCGGATCGCCCGCAGTTTCGGCGCGGGCGATTTCAGTGATTTGGCGCAGCCGCTCTTTGCCGCCACGGATGACGTTCCCGGCTACAGCGCCGCGGGCCACGAATTCCTTACTTACGTTCAGAACGCCTACAAACCAGTGGCGCCGCTGGCCTTTCTGGCGGAATCCGGCGCGGATCCCGGCCTGCTTGAAGGGCTGCGGATTGGATTGGACGCCCTGCCCGATGACGGGGCCGGCCTGACCGGTTCCCAGGCAAGGCAAAAGATATATGAAGCGTTAGATGCGGCCATGGAGGAACACGTGGGTGTCTCCCTGCCGGAGGCCTATGAGGACTTCGGCCGCGACCGTGCCATCGAGAATGGCGAAAGCGCCCTCTTGCGCCCAAGCGATGCCGCACGCGATGGGTTCCAGTTAAACGACGATCGGATAAGTCCGGAGAACTTGCTCGAGCGGCTCCTGCAAGCGCCCACCGATGAGGTGGACGTGCTATCCGGTAATACGGGCGCGCTGCGCAGTGTGCCGCCGATGAGCAGCCGGGTGGTCTTTTTCAGCGTCGATCCACTCACCACCAACTTGACGCTGGCGTTCAACGCCGACCAATGGACCGCGGACGCACAAGGACAACGGATCGAGGTGACCGTGTATGCGCGCGGTCAGGCCGGTGTTTCGCTGCCCGTGGGGCTAGACGAGATTGAGTTAGATTCCCTGGGCGCGCCTGGCGATGAGTGCGATTCCGAAGTTTATGTACTGTTCCAAAACCTGAGCCGCACGCGCACCCATTCGGTCTCGGTCGAGGCCGAGGCCTTGTCGGAATTGGATGGCCCCGAATCCCAGGTGCTCGACAATTTTGTGATTGCCTGCGATCCTGATTATGACTACCAGTATATCCGCTCAGGTTCGGTAAATGGCCTGGATCTGCGCACGCACGTGCTCCGGCTTACCAGCGGTGTCTGGCGCAGTACCGGCGACGTTGACCCGAACCTTTGGGAGCATTGGCTGACCATTGTCGAACCGCCCGTCATCAAGGACGATACAGTGCTCCTCATGATAAGCGGCGGCTCGAATGCGTCCAATCCGGCCTCGACGCCAGGACTGCTGGCGCCCTTCGCCACGGCCACTGGCACCGTCGCCGCTTTACTGCAGACCGTACCCAATCAGCCGCTCGTTTTCGCCGGCGAGGATGCCGGCATGACGGAAGATGAAATCCTGGCGTACAGTTTTGACAAGTACTTGCACACGCATAAGGCGGGGCATGCCGACACGACTTGGCCGGTGCATCTCGCCATGACGCGCGCGGCCGTGCGCGCCATGGATGCCGTGCAGGAGTTCATGGAGAACCGCGCGGACCGTCCGGTCATCCTGAATGACTTCGTGGTGACCGGCGCCTCGAAACGCGGCTGGGCCACCTGGCTGGCCGGCGCGACCGACCAGCGCGTCAAGGCCATCATGCCGATTGTCATCGATGTGCTGAATCTCCAGGATTCCATCAAGCACCATTTCCGCGCCTATGGTTTCTATTCCAATGCCCTCGAAGACTACGAGGACGAAGGGATCTTTGACCACTTCGACACGCCGGAAATGGCGAGCCTGTTGCAGATTGTCGATCCATTCTCGTACCTGGACCAGCTTGCCATGCCCAAATTCATCCTGAATTCCACGGGCGACGAGTTTTTCCTGCCGGATTCTTCCCGGTTCTACTTTGACCATTTGCAGGGCGAGAACTATCTCTTCTACGCCCCCAACACGGACCATGGTATGAGTAACGTGACGGAAAACTCGGAGCCGATCAAGAGCGCGGTCGCCTTCTATACCGCGTTTATACAAGGCGTGCCCCGGCCCACCTTCCAATGGACGCTCGAGGCCGAAAACCGCCTGGTCTTGACGGCCGATAGCACGCCCACGGAAGTCCGGTTGTGGCAGGCGACCAACGCGGGGGCACGCGATTTCCGCAAGGAGATCATCGGCAGCGCCTGGACCAGTACCGTCCTCCACGCCGATGAGCAAGGCCGCTACGTCGGCGAGGTGCAATACCCCGCTGCCGGCTGGCGCGCCTTCCTTCTCCAGATCTTCTTCCCGGGACCGGATCCGCGGGTAGACGCCGATTTCGGCTTTACCACGGACGTGCACGTGGCGCCTGACACCTACCCCCCGGCTTCCTGAGTCTTACACCGTAGTTTTTCAGCTTATGAACAATCTTCCAGCGAAGAGGAGGAGATCCCTGTTATGAGTCAGATGCATTGGACACGCCGCGCCTTCCTCGCCGCCACGAGCACCTCGGCCGCTGTGGTCACCTTGGGAGGCCGGGCGTTTGGACAACAAGTGAACACGGCGCGTGTGGTGCCGGGGCGTTTGTCACCCAATGAGTTGGTGAACGTGGCCGCGATCGGCGCGGGCGGCAAGGGCATGAGCGACTTGATGGGCGCCAAGCGTGCCGGCGCCAACATTGTCGCCGTGGCCGACCCGGACTGGCGCCGCGCGGAAGAATGCTTCGCGACACTGCCGGATACGAAGCGCTACAAGGATTATCGCGTGATGCTGGACGAGATGCCGGAGATCGACGCCTGCACCGTCTCAACGCCGGACCACAGCCACGCGCCCGCCGCGTATCGCGCCATGAAACTTGGCAAACATGTTTATGTCCAGAAACCGTTGACGCATACCGTGGCCGAAGCGCGCCTGCTGGCCAGGACGGCCAAGGAAATGGGCGTCGCCACACAGATGGGCAACCAGGGCCACTGCGGCGACGGCGTCCGCGACCTCTGCGAACTGCTGTGGGCCGGGACGATCGGGCAGGTGAAGGAAGTGCATGTTTGGACGAATCGCCCGATTTGGCCGCAGGGCCTCTCTAAGCCCGACAAGACCGACGAGATTCCGGCTGAATTGGATTGGGACCTGTGGCTGGGCCCAGCCCTCGATCGGCCCTTCGTCGCGAAGCACCCCGCCACCAACGAAGACTGCTATCTGCCCTTCGTCTGGCGCGGTTGGTGGGACTTCGGCTGCGGCGCTCTCGGGGACATGGCCTGCCACATCATGGACGCCGCTCACTGGTCCATGCGTCTCTATGAAGCGAAGTCCTACGCCGTCGAATGCGTCCAACAGGAAGGCATGACGGCGGACATGGCGCCGAACAAGTCGATTATCAAGTACACTTTCCCGGCGCGCGGCAACATGAACCCGGTCGATGTCTACTGGTACGACGGTGGACTGAAGCCGCAACGCCCGGCGGACATTCCGGAAGGCGAGAAGTTGGGTGACGGGGACAACGGCTCACTGTTCATCGGCGAAAGCGGCTATCTGACCACCGGCGAGTACGGCGGCAACTCCCGCATCCTGCCCGAGGCGCGCGCGAAGGACTCGAAGAAACCCGCGCCCTACATCCCCCGCATCCCCGGCGAAGATCCCTACTCCAACTGGATCTACGCCGTCAAAGGCGGCGGCGAAGCGGCTTCCAACTTCTCGTATTCGGGCCCGTTCACGGAGATTGTGGATTTCGGCAACGTTGCCCTGCGCGCCCAGAAGAAGCTCGAATTCGACGCCGAAAAGTTTGAAGTCACGAACGACCCGTCCCTCAATAAGTTCCTTACCAAGGAATACCGCAAGGGCTGGGAATTGCCGGTCTAACACGCACCTTCAATCACTCGACGCTCCGGCCCCCCCGCGGGCCGGAGCTTCTTTTATGGACGGACCATTCCCTGCGCTTCACTCATGCGGAATGGCCGCAAAGAAACGCAAAGGTCGCAACTGAAGGCGCCCAGATGACGCGCCGCTTTGAGTACTGGATGCAGCAATCGACTCAGTGACGCATACGCTTCCAAGCGAGGAGGGCGATGGTCATAGCGAGCGCAGGCCAGAGCGTGGCCATGGATGGCGCCGAGGGGTGGGTGCTTCTTCTCGATAGGTTGCACTCGGGCCTGTCGCCCTCACCCTCGCCTTCGCCCTCACCCTCGCCCTCACCCTCGCCTTCACCTTCGCCTTCGCCTTCACCTTCACCCTCGCCTTCCCCTTCACCCTCGCCTTCCCCTTCACCCTCGCCTTCCCCCTCGCCCTCGCCCTCGCCCTCACCTTCGCCTTCGCCTTCACCTTCACCTTCACCCTCACCGCCCTCAAGAACATCCGTGACTACAATGATAAAATCCCGCATGATCCCACTGCCTGCGGCGTCCTGCGCGGAGACGGTGATCTGATGGGTTTGGTTCGTTTCGTAGTCCAGAAGTGCCCCGGGCGCCACAACGAGCGACAAATCCTGAAGGATGAAACGGCCCCCGGCACTGTCCAATAGGCCAAGAGTGTGGCTATCGCCGGGATCTTCGTCTTCAACGTTAAACATGCCAACGATGCTGCCGGGGGCGCTATTCTCCGCGATGGCGTTCGGGGACAGCGTAATATTGGCAGGAGGATGATTGACCGGGGCCTCTTCCAGAAGGAACTCGATGGACTTGGTGCCGCCGGCCGTAATGGTGACTTGCTCTTCCTGGGAGTAGTACCCTCCAGCCTCGGCCAGGACGTGGAGCCGTCCCGCTTGGATGTTGGTCAGGGTAAAGGAGCCGTCGGCACGGACGGTCGGCCTGACGGCCGAGGGGCTGTTCGTGTCGTTGAGATCGATGGCGACCGATGGCGAGCTTTCAGCGGGCAGAGGGTCTTCCTCTTCATCAAGCACCTTGCCACGCAGTGTTCCGGCAAGTGTGGCCCCTTTGAAGAATGGGTCAAAATCAACGTCGCCGTTCATACGCGCGGCGATTTCCGCTTCGGTTTCGAAACCCCAGTAATTCAGTTCCGCTTTCACCACGCTGTCAATGCTGTTATCGATGAACAGGCGTTGCACATTGGTGAAAGTGTTGTATCCCGTCCGAGAATCCGTGAGATCGCCGGCCTGCGGTGTGTCGCCCACGGCCTGCTTCGTCGCGGGTGGGCGGACAAAGATCGCGGTGTCCTGCAGATCGTTGAAGAAGTTGCGCGTGATGATCGGCGCGGCGTCAACAGCGTGCACGCCCCGACCTAACTTACGAAATAGTGAATCCTGGACCTGGGAATCCAGCGTTTCCGGGCCGGATACGAAAATGCCGACGGAATTGAGGTTGTGGAATCCATCAAGGATCAGCCGCTGGCAGGTGAAAGACACATTTCTCGCCTCGATCAGGCTGATATTGCCCACTTCGGCCTGCGGCGTGGTGACCGTGACGTTGTCCAGGACCGCGCCTTGGGCGAGAGTAATGACTCTACGGTCAGTAACCCCCGGCCCGAAGAATTGAATGATTGTCGTGGCGGCGTCTTCCCCGAGGAGTTGCGTGTAGTTTGGAAAGATGATCTGCTCGGTATAGGCGCCCGCGCCAAGGTGGACGCGGACCGGAAACTGCGCCGTTGCCTCGGGGATATTCTGAAACGCGAACGTGATGGTGCGCCACGGGAACAACACCGAACCGTCCCCGGTTTCATCGCTGCCAGTCGTCGCCACGTAGAAGTCCGCGGGCGGATCGTCCGGGTCCTGCGGGTCCGTACCGCGCCGGAATTCCTCCCGGTTGTCCAGCGTGTCCAAATCTGAATCCAAGGCATCGTCATCGGGTGAATTCAGGTCGAGGCCGTTTTCGGTTTCATATTCGTCCGGCAGCCCGCCGCCGTCCGAATCCAGGGGAAACTCGAGTGCGCCGCGGTCCGGCCCAGCATTCTGCGGCCGCGGCGCTCTGGCGAGATCCTCGGCGGGAAACGGCGCCTGCGCCGAATCAATCGCCGGTGAGTCCCAGTTCAGCATGAGCGGGAAAGGCTCGCGCGGAAGACGAAACCGCGGATCGACATCAAGATTGCCCTCGCCAGGAAACCCGCCGCGGATGATGCAATAAGTGAGTGTGGCAACGCTGTCTCCCAGCGGCCCTCCCGTTTCCACGAACACTTCATCCGCGGAGTTGTTCCAGAATACAGAATTCGTGGCGGACAGCGACGAGGATAGATAGATCCCGGCAAAACCGCCCTGACCACCGAATTGCCCCATCGACTGGTTGCCACTGGCCGAACAGAAATCCAAATCAATCTGAGCGTTCACGCTGGTGTAGACAGCGCCTCCTCCATTGTTGGCTGTGTTGGCGAAGAAGAGGCAGTTCTGCGCGGAGAAGAAAGCATCCTGTCCCACAAAGACCGCCCCGCCGTCCGCAGCGAGATTGCCCACGAGCAAACAACGGGACAAACGAGTGCCGGAGTCTCGCAAGGTACCGGGAATGCAAATTGCCCCTCCCAAGCTCGCACTACGATTTGAGTCGAAGCCACAATCGACAAGTTCTGTTTCACTCGTGTCCAGGGCCAAGGCGCCGCCAACTTGTCCTTCATTTCGCACAAATTGGCAAGATGCGAAAATGGCGGAACACCCGAACAAGTAAGCGGCCGGTCCCCAGGCCCCACTATTCTGAGGTGTTGTATTCTCCTGAAAAAGACAGCCCGTCAGAGTGATCCCAGATTGTTCCGCGCGTAGTGCTCCTCCCTTGCTGCCTGAACTGTCAAACCCCGTAGTGTTCGCACGAAAAACACAGTCCACAAAAACGACCGTTCCGGCGATCACGTATGCGCCACCACCGCCCCAAGCCGCGCGATTCTGCTCGAAGGTGCACGCTCGTACGATCATGGATACGCCGTTGCAATAGAGTCCGCCGCCCGTGCCGTTTCCAGGATTGTCACTTACCAGCGTGGACGATGCATTGCCGCCACGCAGCGTGAAGCCGTCGAGCACTGCACCTTCCGCGCCCACGATCACATGGTTGGGCACCGGCAACGTGGAGACGTCAATAATGGTGATGTTGGCGGCGGGATCCCGTTCGGTGCGCTCCGTTTCGGTTCCCACAAATCCCCCCAAAAGGCTACGCCGCTCCTGCAAGACCAGCCGCTCCACATAGGTTCCCTCACGCACCCAGATCTCGTCCTCACTAGTAGAGACGTCGATGGCGGCTTGAATCGTGTGAAAGGCAGTGGCCCACGTTGCACCGTCCGCCGGTTCCGCCAGGGCGCTGGGATCCACGCGCAGCACCACCGCCTCGGCCCGTCCCACCGCGAGCAAGAAGAGCATTGCAACAAGGCCCCTCGTGAGCGCCTGTCTTGCCTTGACAACGTCATTGCACATGAAAAGCCTCAAGCAAGAATAATGCCGTAACTTCATGATGCCACCCTTTGGTACTTATCATGCCATTGCGTCAGGGAGCCGTCAATAGCCGTCCGCGCGCCCGCTGAAAGAACTAAGCAGGTGAATAGATAGTTCTCCAGTTCCTTTTATACTGACAAAGAGTAGAGTTATTGATGGTGGCCAAATGTCACCCCTCGGAACGAGGGGGAGGTGCAAGCTGCGTGGTGGTGTTCTCTTCCCAGCCATTATCCACCCCCTTTTGGAATATAGTGGCCTCTGCTATACTCCGGACGAAGGCTGCGGGCCGCGAGCACGATGGGCGTGGGTAGTCGGCGTGCCCGCAGGCAAGGGTGCAGTACGTATGTGGTGGCGCCTCCTGTCCTTGGCAATTCCGGTGGCGGCTTCGGCAACAGCCGCGGTTGGGGCGCCCTCGCCCGATAGTGTCTGGACGGCCCTGACTGCGCCAGAGCAGCGCGCGGCGGGAGCGGCGCTGGACGCATCACAATTTGTTGCCGGAACCTACCAGCTCTTTCACCTGGACAGCGCCGCACTGGCTGCGGTCCTGGCGACGGCGCCGCGCGAGCAGTTTGATTTGGGGGTTGCGGGGCGGCAGGCCCTCGGCGGGGTGCTCTCGCTGCCAGTTCCCGGCGGCGACCATGAATTGTTCGAGATCTACGATTCACCGGTCATGGCGCCAGCGCTCGCGGTGCAGTACCCGGAAATCAAGACTTATTACGGGTGGTCACTCGACAACCTAGGCAGGACGGCGGCCTTCGATGTGACGCCAGCGGGATTCCACGGGCAGATTCTGGGGGGCGGCGCGGCGGTCTATATCGATCCCGTGCCGGAAATGCCGGAGACATATCGCGCTTACTATCAGTCCGGCTATCGCGGAGCGAAGGACTTCATCTGTGAGACGCCGGGCGACGAAACAGCGGTAAGTACCGCCAGCGGCGCCTCGCGCGTCAGCGCCGGGCTTGTTCTACACACCTTCCGTCTGGCGCTCGCCTGCACCTTCGAGTACACGCAGTTTGCCGGGGGCACCGCGGTGGGCGCGCTCGCGGCGATGAACACCACGATCAGCCGTGTGAACAACATCTACCGAAGTGAACTGGCCATCCGGCTGGAACTGGTGCCCAATAACAATCAGCTCATCAGCACCGACGCGGCCGATGGCTACACACAGAACGGCGGCTCCGCCACGCTCCAGCAAGAAAACCAAATCATCACCGATGCGGTCATCGGCGACGCGAACTACGACATCGGCCATGTCTTTACCACGGCGAACGGTGGAAAGGGCGCGATTGGATCCGTCTGTGTCGCAGGGCAGAAAGCCCACGGCGTCACGGGCCGGACGGTCGCCGGTGGCGGCCCCGTCGGCGATCCCTTTGATGTGGACTACGTCGCGCACGAAATGGGGCACCAGTTCGGCGCGAACCACACATTCAATGGACAGGGCGGCAGTTGTCAGAACGCGCGGACGCGCACCGTGGCTTTCGAGCCGGGCAGCGGTTCGACGATCATGAGCTATGCGGGGATTTGCGACACGGATGACCTCCAGCCACACAGCGATCCGCAGTTCCATTCTTTCAGCCAGGAGCAAATACTGGCGCACATTACCGACGGTCCCGCGGGCGGCTGCGCGGCGCTCTCCGCCCTGGGCAACGGCATTCCCACCGTGAACGCCGGCCGTGACTACGTCATCCCTCGCGGTACGCCCTTCAAATTGACGGGCCGCGGACGCGATGACGATGGCGATCCGGTGACATTCCTCTGGGAGGAGCGTGACCTGGGACCCCAGGCGGCGCTGACGGCCGTAGATGACGGCATGATCCCCTTGTTCCGTGTTCTCACGCCGCAGGCAGACCCCTTTCGTTTCTTCCCGGAATACAACGACGTGCTGACCAACACATTTGATGATCACGAAAAGTTGCCGAACCTGGACCGCACGATGAGTTTCAAGTTAACCGTCCGCGACGGCAATGGCGGCTTTGATTCCGATGACATGACGGTCACGGTCGAGGACAATGCCGGACCCTTCCGCGGTCCGCGCTACACGTCATCCTCGATGCTCGAGTGCATCCGCGATATTTACTGGGAAGTGGCCAATACCAATCTGCCGCCGATTAACGTGAGCCACGTGAACATCTACATGAGCACGGACGGCGGCCTGACATGGCCCATTACGTTGGCGTGCCGGACGCCGAATGATGGCGCGGCCGTGGTCCGCATACCGCTCATCACCACGGACACCGCGCGGATCAAAATTGAGCCGGTGGGCAACGTTTTCTATGCGCTGTCGGACAACATCGTAAGCGTGCGCCCGTGCGCCTGCGAAGAGGGCTTCTATGGGCTGCGGAACGGCAGCTTCGAACGGGACATCAGCACACCGGACGTGCTCTTCCCGCAGGATTGGCAATACACGGACCTGTCCGCAGGTAATCCCATTTGCACGTCGAGCATCTGCGGGCCGGGCGCGCGGACCGGCGATCGTTGGGCGCGCTTCGGCGGTGACGCGCCCCCAGACAGCGGCATCTTCCACCACCTTGAACAACAGATCTTCTGGTTTGACCAGAAACCCACGCGCATCGAGTTTTACCTGCGTATTCAGGCCGCGGGCGGCCAGGGCGACTTCTATGTCTACACGGATTTTGTAGACGATCTCTTCCACGTGACGCAGGACAACGCTGGCGCATACAGCGACTACACGCTGGTCAGTATTGACCTCAGCGGCATCGCGAACCCAGTGCAAACGCTGACACTGCGCGGCTCCGCCAGTTTCGGCCGCCTCGTTTTCGATGTCGACGATGTCTGTCTCATCAATGAAGGGATTCTGGACGAGGGTGCTGGTAACCCGCCCTCGGATTGCGGGGAAGGTGAAGGCGAGGGTGAAGG
>JACPGD010000156.1 GCA_016182645.1 Candidatus Hydrogenedentota bacterium
AGTCATTTGCTTTGCGTGGTATGCTTTGAGCAGTTTCTCGATAACCAAGTGGGCAATGAAGAGGGACCACACAGTGTGGCCGTGGGCGAAGAGCGTTTCCATGGCTTGGAAATCGTGCTCCGATGAATCAACCCAGTACTGAATGTGTTCCTCTCTGGTCATGGCCGCTCCGCTCCAGGGGGACCGAATTCTCTCATCCCGCTCTTCGTCATCTGGCCCCATACTAGCAAATCGGGAAGCTGAACCTGAATGCCCGAGGCCGGGCCAAATGGTTATGATCTTGCCCGTTGCGGGTTGGTTTGGAGCGGTTTCGCCGCCAATTGACACCACAACAGTACGACCGTATAATCCGGGTGGGGAAACTTGGGAACAACCGCTGTCGGGAGGCCTTATTGTGGAGCATGGGAGTTCCGGCCCGGCGCCGCCACCCGCAACCATGAGTTACAAAGACGCCCGTATTCTGGTTGCCGAGGACCAGAACGGCGTAGCTGTACTTATCCAGCGGATGGTTGAGTCACGTCTGGGGTCGGAGATTGTGGTGGTGGGGGACGGGGACGACGCGCTGGCGCGGTTGCGGGCCGAGAGCTTCGACGTTTTCGTCACCGACATGATGATGCCGGGGACGCATGGGCTCGAGTTGGTGCGGGTGGCGCGCGCGGCGCGGCCGGAGACGGCCATCATCGTGATGACGGGGTATCCGCGGGAATTCCCCTATGTAGAGGCGATTCAGGCGGGGGCGCAGGATTTCATCAACAAACCGTTTCCAGCGCTGGAGCTGGAAGCCAAACTAATTCGCATCTTCAAGGAGCAGGCACTTCATCGGGACTTGCGCGTGGCGGAGAGCAAGTACCGGAGTCTCTTTGAACTGAGCAGTGAGGGGATGCTGCTGCTTGAAACGAAGACACACCGCATTGCAGACGTGAATCACTCTTTCTCCGAGCTGTGCGGGCGGCCGGCAGACAGTCTGGTGGGTTTGCACGTGCAGGAGCTGTTTGATGCCCCCGAGCATCAGCGACTGGAGCAGGTCCTGGAATTCTGCGCGACATACGGCAAGTGCGCGGTGTCCGACCTGACGCTGTACCACTCGAATGGCCGCCGTCTCCTGGTGGACATCAACATCACTCATATCAAGGACGCCTTCAATTCATTCGTGTTTATGGGCTTCCGTGACATGACGGAGAAGCGGGAAGTCGAGCAACGTCTGGCGGACGTGGCACAGAAGGACGAATTGACGGGGCTGTACAACCGGCGTTCGTTCACGAACCGGATTGAAGGGGCGATTCTGCGCGCGCGTGAGCGGGAAGAACCCCTGGCACTGGTGCTGATTGACCTGGACAATTTCAAGGCGTGCAACGATACATATGGCCATCAGGTGGGCGATCAAATGCTGACGCATGTGGGCGAGGTGCTCCGCGGCAGCACGCGCCAACACAGTTTTGATAAGGGCTTTCGTTGCGGGGGCGATGAATTCGCCATGATCTTGCAGGACATAGACCCGGACCGGGTGATCCAGGTGGCGGAGCGGTTGCAGCGGTTGTACAGCGAAAGGGAAACCTATGGCACGACCATGAGCATTGGCATTGCGTGTTTCAACGGTGAGGCGAATTCCGAGGCGTTGATTCAGCGGGCGGACCGCGCGCTGTACCGGGCGAAGGGGCAAGGTAAGAACGCCATTCATGTGGCGTGAGTCATTTTTCGCCGGTCCAGGAACGCACGGACTAACACGGACTAACGCGGACAGGATGAGAGAGCGATACGGTGGTTAGTCCCTGGAAAGCCGGTAGTGAAGCTCGCGTGTCTACCATGCGCTACTTACACCTAGCCCGCCCCTTTCTCCTTCACGGCGCCCTTTTGCTGCTCTTGCTGGGATGTGTTTTTCCAGGGGTTTATTTGCGTGGCGAGCAGATATCTCCCGCCGATTTGTTGTTCCTGATTCCCCCCTGGAGCCATTACGCCCCGGCAGGATTTGAGGCCCCGTCGAACCCCCTGATGTCGGACGTGGTCACGGCGTTCATTCCCTACTACGCCTTGACGGCGCGGGCGCTGCATGAGGGCGTCTGGCCACTGTGGAACCCGCTGGAATACGCGGGGATGCCGCTACTCGCCAACTGCCAGAGCGCTGTGTTTTATCCCCCGCGCCTGCTGCATGTGCTGTTCGAGTTGCGGCTGGCCACGACGCTGTACATTCTCCTCAAGCTTTGGTTGTGTGGGATGACGGCGTTTATTTGCGCGCGGGGATTGCGTTTGACCTTGTGGCCCGCGCGCTTTTTCTCCGTGGCCTGGATGTTCGCCAGCTTCAACCAAATCTGGGCCAACTGGTCGCTCCCCGACGTTGCCGCCTGGCTGCCGGTCCTGTTCCTGGGCGTGGAATGGGTGGTGCAGCGGGAATACCGGCGCGGGTTCTTTACGATGTCATTGGGCGCGACGCTGATGCTGTTGGCGGGGCATCCCGAGACGGCGTTCGCGATGTCGGTGGGCGCCGGGATCTATTTTCTCGTCCGCTTGTTGCTGGAGAGGCGGAAAGGAGCGGACCTGTGGCGGCCCGTGCTCACCTGCGGCGGCGCCTGGTTGCTCGCGCTGTCCGTGAGCATGGCCCAATTGCTGCCCTTCATCGAGTATCTCGGGCTCTGCATCACCTCGGTCATTAGGCCGCCGTTGCCGCTGAATGCCGCCGCCTGTTTCTTCGTCCCCCGCTTCTTCGGAACCTCCGCGGACGACAACTATTTCGGGGACATCAACTCCCATCTCTACAGTTCCCTCTATCCGGGGATTGCGGTCTGGCTGGGCGTTTTTGCCTGTGCGGCGAAGGGAGCGTGGAGCATGGAGCGGCGCCGGCAGGTGCTGGCCCTGGCGATCAGCGCCGGGATCGGGGTGATCCTGGCCTTCAATCTGCCGCCGCTGGGGTTTGTGCACGCGCTGCCGGTGTTCCGCGCGATGATTCTCGTGTACCACCTGGCGTTCCCCGTGTTTGCGCTGCCGCTGCTGGCGGCGATGGGACTGGAGCAATGGACGGCGGTCCCGCGCCCGCTCAAGCACCTGCTCCGGTTCCTGCCCTTGCTCTTGATAGCGGGGCTGACTCTTGGCACAGCGTATTCGTTCTATCTCGGTCTGATGACCATGATGAACGTGGACGCCTACGTGCGGGCGCAGATGGGTATCGCCGCAGGGTTCGCGGTGGCGGGGCTCGCGGTGTTCGCTTATTGCGGCCGGATCGGAAGGCCGAGTTTGTGCGGCGCCGCGCTGACGGCGCTGTTGGCTGCCGACCTGCTTTATCTCAATCGAGACATGAACCCGACGTTCCCGGCCAGAGACGTTTTCCCCGACACGGCCCTGACTGGCTGGCTCCAGCAATTGGACCCACCCGCGCGGATTGGCATCGGGGAAGGGAACGTGCCGTCCGGGCTCTTCGCGCCGTATGGGATTGAAGAATGGCTGGCCTATGACGGGTTGTATCCCGCGCGGATGACGGGATTTCAGAAGGACCTGGGGAATGACGTGTGGAACAGCATGGAACCGCTGTGCGGGAAGATGTTCTATCTGCACGATCCCCGGTACCCGGCGCAGTTTCCGCTCGAGGAACGAGGCCGCTTCGAGTTGGTGACCACGCTGGACGGACTGGAGGTGTACCGCAATTTGCGTTCGTTTCCGCGGGCGGTCCTCGTGGGGGCCGTCGAGATTGTGCCGGAGCGGAAGGAATTGTACGAGCGGATGCGGTCCGCGGACTACCACCCGGAGGCAGTGGTCCTTGCGCCGCCCACACCGGCGTTGGATGCCG
>JACPGD010000167.1 GCA_016182645.1 Candidatus Hydrogenedentota bacterium
CGCTACATCATGCTCCTCATCAAATCCATCCCTGAGTGGCAATTCAAGAAGATGAAGTTGTAGGCGTGGGTGAACTGGGCAGAAAGCTTATCCTGATTGGGCGCACGTTGCGCGTGTACCAGTGGACGAAGAACCTGCTGGTGCTGGCGGCGCTCATTTTTTCGCAGGAATTCCTGGATCTCGACAAGGTCCTCATCAACCTGGCCGCGCTGCTGGCCTTCTGCCTGGCTTCGAGCGCCACGTACATCATCAATGACATTGTCGACATCGAGAAGGACCGCGCCCATCCGAAGAAACGCCGGCGCCCCATTGCCAGCGGCGCGGTCGACGTCCCGGTGGCGGCGGTGCTGGCGGCCGTACTGCTGGCAGGCGCGGGCCTTGTGGGCTGGCTGGTGCGCCCGCCATTTCTCGCGGCGATGCTCACCTATGTCGCCCTGACCCTGAGCTACAGTTTCTGGCTGAAAAACGTGCTGCTGATCGACGTGCTCTTGCTTGCCATGGGATTCGTTGTGCGCGCCATCGCCGGGGCCATTGCGATCGAAGTGACGTTCTCGAACTGGCTCGTCGTCTGCACGTTATTCCTGGCATTGTTCCTGGGGCTGAGCAAACGGCGACACGAACTGGCCCTGCTCGAAGACAACGCCGCCGAGCACCGGGAGGTGCTCCACCAATACAGCATCCAGTTCCTCGACCAACTCATCCTGATGATGGCCGGCGCGGCGCTCATCACCTATACCATCTATACCTGCTCCCCGGAGGTCATCGAGCGTCTCCATACGCAGAACCTCTATCTGACCCTGCCCTTCGTCGTCTACGGCCTCGCGCGCTACCTCTACCTCGTCCACCACAAGACCGGCGGCGGCGACCCCAGCAGCACCCTCCTCAGCGACTGGCCCCTCGGCGTCACCGTGCTGGGTTGGGGGATAGCCTGCGTCTTGATCATTTATGTGTAAAGTCTAAACCGCAGATTACGCAGATATTCGCAGATGTGCATGGTCCACTTCAGTTACTTGCATTGAAGAATGGATGAGCCTAATTCCGGCAATTGGAACACATTCTGGAAACATGGGTGGCAGCTTTAAGCGCGGCGACGACTTGAGTTTTCGCAGGTCAGACTTGTGTCCCGCGCTTAAGGCTGCCCTCTCCAATTGGGTGAGCCTCAGGCTTGCTTGTCCGCGCCCCGCGGACCGTACAATTCCTCGCGGTGTTTGTAATACTGCATGGCGGCGCGGTGCTGGCGGTCATTGCGCATGACGCAGGAGACGTCGGTGATGCGCAGCGTGGCCAGGCCGTCGGGCTCGCCCACCGTGGTGATGAGTTCCACCTGGACATAGCCGTCGCCCACGTATTGCACGAAACCGCCGACCTGGCTGTAGTCGTGGTCGGTGGTCACGCGCAGGGAGACGATTTCTTCCGCCTCGAGGGCGCGCTGTAACTCGTCTTCCACACAGTCTTCACTCTCTTCGCTGATCCCGGCATCGCCGCCGCCGATCAGGTGCAGGCCGCGCTCGTGCAGCAGTTGCACGCGCCGCAATTTTCGTGTGTTTTGCGCAATCTCGAGGATTTGGCGGATGCCGAAGGCGGTGGTGCCGTCGGGCTCGCCTTCGCAGGTCAATTCCTGCAAGAGCACTGTTTCCTCGCCCAGGCTGCGCACAAAACCAACGTGCGATTGTTCCAGGTTCTGCGGATTGGCATAAATCTGGACCAAAGTTTTCGAGACCCGTGCCTGTGTCAATATCTTCCGGAACAAATCGCCTTTATTCGCTTCCCGCAATATCTCGCGCAACAGGTCGTCGCTCATAGGAGGTATTTCCTGAATGTTATGCTTCCTTGACCAGACTTGAATACACGCCTCCCGCTGGCGGTGCACAAGGACGGTGAAGGGCATGCGCCCTTTGCCGCCGGAGATCCCCACCTCCGGCAAGCGACAGATCCCAAGTCGTCAACTGCCTCCCCCGAATAATACCACAGAAGCGGCCTGGCGTTGCGAGTCCATGCACGAGATGGACGAGGTGGACGAGACGCTCAGTCTTTTGGCCCGATCATCTTGGAGGGGTCGACTTCGACGTCGAATTCCTCGGCGGTGAGCAGCCCGGACTTCAGTGCTTCTTCTTTCAGGGTTGTGCCGTGGGCGTGGGCGGCTTTCGCAATCTTCGCGGCGTTGTCGTAGCCGATCTTGCGGTTGAGCGCCGTCACGAGCATCAGGCTGTTGTTCAGGTGGGCCGCAATCTGCTTCTGGTTTGCCGACAACCCCTCGACGCAGTGCTCCCGGAAGGAGTCGGCGGCGTCGGCCAGCAGCCGGATGGATTGCAATAGGTTATAGATGATGACCGGCTTGAACACGTTCAATTCGAAGTTGCCGGACGCGCCGGCGACGCCCACGGTCACGTCGTTGCCCATGACCTGCGCGGCCACCATGGTCATGGCTTCGCTCTGGGTGGGGTTGACCTTGCCGGGCATGATCGAGGAACCGGGCTCGTTCTCCGGCAGGAGCAATTCACCAATGCCGCAACGCGGTCCACTGCCGAGCCAGCGAATATCATTGGCAATCTTCATGAGGCTGCACGCGACGGCCTTCAACGCGCCGTGCGCCATCACCATGGCGTCGTGCGCCGCCAGCGCCTCGAATTTATTCGGCGCGGAGGTGAAGGGGAGCCCGGTCAATTGCGCGATCTTGGCGGCCACCTTCTCGGCATAACCTTTCTTGGTGTTCAGTCCGGTGCCGACGGCAGTACCGCCAATGGCCAACTGCGCGAGCAAGGGCAGTGCGGACTCGATGCGCGCGATGCCATTGGCCACCTGTTGCACATAGCCGGAGAATTCCTGGCCGAGCGTCAGCGGCGTTGCGTCCATGAGGTGCGTGCGTCCGATCTTGATGATGCCGGCAAACGCCTGCGCTTTCGCGTCCAGGGCCGCGCGCAAGCCTTCGAGCGCCGGCAGCAGCCGCCGGTGAAGTTGTTCCACGGCGGCGATGCTCATCGCCGTGGGAAACGTGTCATTCGACGACTGCGACATGTTCACGTGGTCGTTCGGATGGACGGGCTTCTTGCTGCCCAGTTCGCCGCCAAGCAGTTCGATCGCGCGGTTGGCGATGACCTCGTTGGCGTTCATGTTCGTTTGCGTGCCGCTGCCGGTCTGCCATACTACCAGCGGGAAATGCTCGTCGAGCTGGCCCTCGATGACTTCCTCCGCCGCCTGGCAGATGGCGCGGCAAAGTTGCTCTGGCAACAGGCCCAGGTCCTTGTTCACCAGCGCCGCCGCCTTTTTCAGCATGCCGAGCGCGCGGATCAATTCGCGCGGCATCCGCTCGCCGCCGATCTTGAAATTCATCAGCGAGCGCGCCGTCTGGCAGCCATAGTACCGGTCTACGGGCACCTGCATCTCGCCCATCGTGTCTCGCTCGATTCGGTATTCCACGCCATGATTCTCCCTGCGGCCACACCGCCGCGTGCTTGGATTTGCCCCTGCTCGAGAGCGCCAACGCTCTCCTCAGCCCCATGTCCGCTATCATAGAGGACGGCCCCGGCGCGCTTCCAACTCCAGCGCAATTCAATCCGGTTGCTCAACAGGTGTACACCCCGTATAATTACCCAAGTCCTTCTTGAGATGATCTACTTGATGTGTACGCGCCACATAACGGGCCACATGATGGTCTTTCTGTTGTCCGCGCTTCTGGTGCTGTCCGGAAGTGCGGAGATCGGCCTATGTTTCAGCGAGGACCACGTGGGCGCCTGGGCCGCCAGCGCGCAGGACGGCTGCTGCTCTGCCTCCAGGGGGGTGCATGGG
This sequence comes from Candidatus Hydrogenedentota bacterium, assembly GCA_016182645.1. Classification (GTDB taxonomy): domain Bacteria; phylum Hydrogenedentota; class Hydrogenedentia; order Hydrogenedentales; family JACPGD01; genus JACPGD01. The sequence continues at coordinate 3,787 of JACPGD010000167.1, forward strand.
CTGGTGCCAACCTCGGTGTCGGGCGATGGCCGCGAGAGTGATTGCTTCGACTGCATGGACGTGCATCTGCCAAGCCTGACCCTCCCGCTGCGCGTTGTGCCAGTGGACACGCTGCCGCTGGTGTACACCGCGACAATGGCGCCTGAAGCGTGGTCTCTGCCGGCGCTCTCGTGCGCGCTGGCTGAGGCGGTGTCCGGTACGGGGCACGCGCCCCCTTCCCCCCTCCTCGGGGACTTCCTGCGTATTTGATACTTCCTTCCTTCACGCCTGCGCGGGGATAGTGTGTTTCCGCGGGGCGCCCTTCGTGTTCTGTTTAGCCTGCGAAGTGTTTCCTGAGAATGCTTGAGAGTGCAATGTGCGGTGTTCTTGATTCAAGAGTGTTGTTGGCGATTCTGGTGCTGACACCTTGTCTGGCGTGGTCCCAGGGACGCGACGGGGACGTCGCGTCCACGGCTGATGATGCGGTATTGACCCTGGCGGCGGCGCTGGAACGGGTGGAACGGGAGAATCCGCGGCTGCGGGCGTTTGTCTGGGAACTGGAGGCCGCGCAGGCGCGAGTACTTCAGGCGCGGTTGCGGCCGAATCCGGAACTGGCGCTGGAAGTCGAGGATTTTCGCTTGGGCGGCGGGTCAGGAGGCGCGGCGTGGGAGCAGGAGTTTGGCCTGGGCCTGGAGAACGGCGGCTTCGACGCGGGCATCAGCAGAACGCGGGAGCCGGACGGCCCGAGTGGCCTCAGCGGTGCGGAAATCACGCTCAGCCTGGCTCAGGTGGTCGAGTTGGGCGGTAAACGGGCGCGGCGCGTGAAGGCGGCGACGGCGGAAGAGGAAACGGTAGCGCGCGAATATGAAGTCTTGCGCGCGGACGTGTTGGCCGCGGCGGTCGTGGCCTTCATCGACGTGCTTGCCGTCGAAGCGGACCTGGCGGTGTCGCGGGAAGTATTGCGTGTTCTGACGGAGAGCGAGGCGGCCATCGCGTTGCGCGTCGAGGCGGGCAAAGTCTCGCCGCTGGAACTCAAGAAAATCCGCATCGAGCGGGAAAACCAGCGGATCGACGAGGAACGGACCGCGGCCCGCCTGCAAGCCGCGCGCCTGGCCTTGGCTGCGTTTTGGGGCGCCCCTCAGGCTGATTTCAGCGCGGTGGCGGGGGATCTCGCCGGGATTACGCCGGTTGCGCCGCTGGATCAATTGCAGGCGCGGGTGATGGAGAGCCCGGACTTGTTGCGTTGGGCGGCGCAGGCGCAGGTGGAACTCGCGAAAGTTGCCCTACGCCGGGCGGAGGCTGTCCCCAATGTGACGGTGCGCCTAGGGGTGAGAAGCACGGCGTTGGATGCAGGCGGTGAGCGTGGCTGGCGCCTCAGTACGGACGAGGCGGTGTTCACACGCACGCGTGATGACGATGGGCGTACGGAATCACTGGTGTTTGAAGTGGGCCTGCCCCTGCCGCTGTTCAACCGCAATCAGGGCGCCATCCTTGAGGCGGAACACCTGGCGCGCCGCGCCGATGCAGAGGGCGGGGCCGTGACGGCAGAAGTGAACAATGGCCTGGCGCGCTTGCACGGGGAATTGGAGGCGGTCCGGAAGCAACTCGAAGCGCTGGGACAAGAGGTGATTCCCCTGGCCTCCGCGGCGCTTGAGGGAGCGCGGCTGGGATACCAGGAGGGCAAGTTCGGCATCCTGGACCTGATTGACGCGGAACGCACGTTTGCGAGTGTGCGGCAGCAGCGCACGGCGGCCCAGGCGGAATGGCACCGGCTGCGGGTACAACTGGAACGATTGATTGGGGCGCCGATGGCGGGGGAGGCAGGGGACCAAGAGGACGAAATGGACGAAAGCGATGGGACACCCGAAGCGGGTGGTCAGCGTGAGGATCTAAATCATGAAGAGTAAATGGCTTCTGAGACGCATTAATACGGCTGTGCTGGGGCTCGGCTGCGTGCTGGCGGCGATCATTCTTGCAAGCACGTTTGTGGACGCGTCCCGGAAGGGCGAAGCTCCCGCTGAGCCGGTCGAGGCCGCGAATCATGTCCACGAGGAGGGACCGCAGGCTGCCGCCGCCAACGCGGATGAATCCGCTGGTGCTGAAGAGCATGTGGTGGCGAAAGGGCAGCAGGGACATGAACTACCAGATCCACCAAAATCACTAACGCCAGCGGACACATGTTGTCCGGCCCCAGGCGCGGCGCCAGGGTTGGCAAAGACGGCCACCGGGGCGGAGGGAGCCCCCGAGGTGGAAGGGCACGAGGGAGTGGAAATGCACGAGAGAGCGGAGGAGCACGAGGCAGCGGAAGAACACGAGGTAGAACTGTGTGGGGAACACAATGTGGCCGAGGCCGAATGCGGCATCTGCAATCCGGCCGCGACGGCCGCGCTTCGTCCCGGAGAAGGGCTGAAGATTCGGCTGGCGGCGGAACACGCTGCCGAGCGCGCAGGCGTTGAGGTGGGACCGCCGTCCGCGGGGGCCGCCGCGGAAGGGGCGGAGTTCCTGGCGCGCGTGACCTACAACCAGAACCGCGTTGCCCACGTCACGCCGCGTGTTTCGGGGGTCGTCGATGAAGTGTTGGCTGATTTGGGCGCGGAGGTGGGGGCCGGAACGCCGCTGGCCCGTGTGAGCGCACCCGAGGCGGCCCAAGCCTGGGGCGAATTGCAGAGCGCCGAGGCGGAAGAGGCCCTGGCCCGGGAGATCCACGCGCGAGAGAAAATGCTGTGGGAGAAGGAAGTCAGTTCCACCCAGGAATACCGGACGGCCGAGGCGGCGCTGCGGCAAGCGCGGATTCGGACGCAACTCGCAGGCGAACAACTGAACAATCTGGGGGTCCAGGCCGAGGGCGGAGCGCGGGGCGGTTCGTCCATCACGGTGACCACGCCGCTTGCCGGAACGATTGTGGACCGGCATGCCGTGGTGGGCGAGACGGTCGAGCGGGGCGATGCGCTCTTCACCGTGGCCGATCTCTCCGGCATGTGGTTGGAACTAACGGTGCCCGTGGCGGCGGTGGCCGCGGTGCACACCGGCGACGCGGTGGAGGCGCGGTTTCAAGGTCTTGAGGGCATGGTCTTGGAGGGGACGGTCGAGTGGATTGACGCCAAGGTGGATCCAGACAGCCGCACGGTGCGGGCGCGCGCCTCCGTGGCAAACCCGGCGGCCGTGCTCAAGGACGGCATGGTGGGCAAGGTGCGGGTCCAGCATGGCGCGGCCCTCAGCGCGCTCCATGTTCCGGCAGAGTCCATCCAGGAATTTGACGGCAAGCCGTATGTCTTCGTGAAGCTCGCGGCTGATCTGTACGAGGTGCGGCAGGTCGCACTGGGGCAGGCGCGTGAAGGGCGCGTGGCGGTGGTGGAGGGGCTGGCGCCGGAAGAGGACATTGTGCTCGCGCGCAGCTTCACGGTGAAATCCGAATTCCTCAAGTCTCGCCTCGGCGCGGGCTGCACGGACGAATGAGGCGTCTGACAGGTCTTACTGGTCCGACAGGTCTTCGAGTTCACAGGAGGTACGCTTGCTCGATCAATTGGTTGCCGGGGCGCTGCGCCAGCGGCTGGTGTTATTGTTGGTGTTTGCGGCGGTGCTGGCCGCGGGCGCGTGGGCGTTGCTGCGCTTGCCCATCGACGCGTTTCCCGATACCACGCCTATTCAGGTACAAATCAACACCGTGGCGCCGGCGTTGAATGGCGACGAAATCGAGCAGCAAATCACGCAGCCGATCGAGCTGGCCGTTTCCGGCCTGCCGGGGCTCGCGTCGGTGCGCTCGGTGTCGAAGTTCGGCCTGTCCCAAGTCGTGGCCACGTTCAGCGACGCCACCAGCATCTTCGACGCTCGCCAATTCATTCTCGAGCGGATGGGCTCCGTCGAACTGCCGGAAAGCATTGAACGCCCGGAACTGGGCCCCATCTCGACGGGCCTTGGCGAAGTGTTCCATTACCTGGTGCGTTCCGAGGATCCGGAATGGACGCTCGAGAAATTGCGCACGCTGCACGACTGGGTGATCAAGCCGGAACTGCTCAAGGTCAGCGGTGTGGCCGAGGTGAACTCGTGGGGCGGTTATGAGCGGCAGTACGAAGTGGTAGCGAAGCCGGAATCACTCATCGCCTATGGGATCACCCTCGCCGAGCTCTTTGAGGCCCTCGAAAACAATAATCGCAATGTGGGCGGGGGCGAAATCGTCGAATCCGGCCAGTCCTATCTGGTGCACGGATTGGGCCGGGTCAGCGGCTTGGACGATATCGGGCGGATTGTCATTCGTACAGTAAACGGACTGCCGATTCATGTGCACGACGTCGCCGGCGTGCAAATCGGCCACGAGATCCGGCGCGGCGCGGTCACGGCGGAGGGCAAAGGGGAGGCGGTGCTCGGTCTGGCATTCATGCTCATGGGTGAAAACAGCCACGAGGTCACGCGCGCCTTACGCGAGCGCCTGGACAGCGTGCGCCCCTACCTGCCGGAAGGCGTGGAAGTTCAAGTTGTCTACGACCGGACGCAGCTCGTCTACGAAGTCCTGAACACGGTCCGGCACAATCTGACCAGCGGCGCTGTCCTGGTGGTGGCCGTGCTGCTCCTGCTGCTGGGCAGTATTCAGGCCGGAATACTGGTGGCCATCGCGATCCCGATGGCCATGCTCTTCGCCGCGCTGGGCATGTACGAATTGGGCATCGCCGCCAGCCTGCTCAGTCTCGGCGCCATCGACTTCGGCATTCTGGTGGACGGTTCCGTGGTGATGGCGGAACTCAACCTGCGCCGTCTCGCCGAAAAGACGCGCGCCTTGGGGAGACGCTTGACCGAAGAGGAGCGCGTTGCCACTGTCGCCGCCTCAGCCACGGAAGTCGCGCGGCCCATTCTGTTTGGCATGGGCATCATCACCATTGTCTTCCTGCCCATCCTGACGCTCGAGGGCACGGAAGGCAAACTGTTCCGGCCGATGGCGCTCACGTTCATTTCGGCGCTGGCCGGCGCGCTGCTCATCGCGCTGTTTTTGTCGCCCGCCCTCTCTTATTACTTCTTGCCGCGGCGTTTCGGCCGCGCCCGGTTTTCGCCCATGCGCTGGATCGAAGAACTTTACGCCCGGATCTTGCGCGGGGCCGTGGCGGTGCGTGGCGTAATCCTGGGCAGTGTTGCGGTGTTGCTGGCCGTCACAGTGGTCCTCGCGCTACGGCTCGGCGGCGAGTTCCTGCCGCGTTTGAGCGAGGGATCGACCGTGGTCAACGTGGTGCGGCTGGCGGGTATCGCACTTGACGAGAGTATTGCCTATAACACGAAGATGGAGCAGTTGCTCCTCGAAGAATTCCCGAACGAGATCGAACACATCTGGACGCGCATCGGCACGGCGGAAGTCGCCACCGACCCCATGGGAATCGAATTGAGCGACATCTTCATGACCCTGAAGCCGCGCGAACAATGGGTGCGCGCGTCGTCTCAGGAGGAACTGGTGGGCGAGATGGAGTCGGCGCTGGCGGGGCTTCCGGGACAGAATCCGGTCTTTACGCAACCCATCGAAATGCGCATGAACGAACTCATCTCGGGCATCCGCTCCGACATCGGCATCATCGTTTTCGGCGACGATTTTGCCGAACTTGATCGGATCAGCCAGGAGATTCAAGCCATCCTGGTGGAAATCGAAGGGGCAGCGGATGTGTCGGCCGATCAACTGACCGGGCTGCCGATTCTGTGGATCGATGTGCAGCCGGAGCACCTCGAACAATTCGGCGTGCCCGCAGCCGATGTCCTGGATTTTATCCAGGCGCTCGGCAATCGCCAAGTCGGTGAAGTGTTTGAGGGGCAGCGCGTTTTTCCACTGGTGGTGCGGCTGCCTGAGGACCTGCGCGACAATCGCGCGCTGCTGCGCCAAGTGCTTGTGCCCAACAGCGCGGGCGCGGTGCAGCCGCTCGCTCTGCTGGCCGATGTCCGCGAGGAAGGCGGTTACGCCACGATCAACCGCGAATGGGGACGGCGCGTCATGCGCGTGCAAACGAATGTGCGTGGCCGCGACGTGGTCTCGTTTCTGGAGGAGGCGCAACGGCGCGTGGCGGAGTCCGTGAAGTTGCCGGAAGGCTACGTCATCGATTGGAGCGGCCAGTTCGAGAACCTGCAACGCTCGCAGCGGCGTTTGGCGCTAGTGGTGCCGCTCACCTTGCTCATTGTCTTCATCCTGCTTTACTTCAGTTTGGGCCAGCTTCGCGACGTGCTGATTGTCTACTCCGGTATTCCGTTTGCCGCGGTAGGCGGAGTGCTCGCGCTGTATTGGCGCGGCATTCCCTTCAGTGTCAGCGCCGCCGTCGGATTCATTGCCCTCGCGGGGATTGCCGTGCTCAATGGCCAGATCATGATCGAAGCCATGCGCCGCGCCAGCACGCAACATGGGATTGCCCGTGGCCTCATCGAAGGCGCGCGCCAGCGCCTGCGCCCGGTGCTGGCCACCACCATCACCGATGCGCTGGGTTTTCTGCCGATGGCCCTGTCCACCGGAGTGGGCGCGGAGGTGCAACGTCCGCTGGCGACCGTAGTCGTGGCCGGCGTGGCCAGCAGCACGCTGCTGACGCTTTTCGTGCTGCCGATCCTGTATCGCATGACGCACCGGGAGTAGACGGATAACCCTAAATCCGGTAGTTAAACAAACTGGGAGCACGTGGGTGACAGCTTTAGGCGCGGCGGCGATTGCTGGGTTTATGCTGTCGGATCGTCACTACCGCGCTTAAGGCTGCTCTCTCCAGGTGGGTGAGTGGGCAGCCTCAAGCGCGAAGAAGAAGCTGGACTGATAAGCTCAAGCCGGTGTCGCGCTTGAAGCTGCCACCCCCGAGTTTGAGTAGTCTCCAACTGCCGGATTTAGGATGACACGAGATCCCCGGGAAAGCTGCCTCCGTCCGATATGCCGGATCCGTCCGATCCGTCCAAGATCGTAGCGCTATGGCCACGCGGGAAACGGCGCGCCGCGCTTCAATGTAATCTCTTCGCCGATGGACGGTGGTGTGACTTTTTCGTATCTGCCGGCGCCCCAGCGCACGAACAGATATTCTGGATCGTCCAGGTCCCGTTCAAACTCGACCGCGATGCGCAAAGGTTGGCCATCGAGCGTTTCGATCACCGTGATGTTCAATTCCCCCAGCGCCACTACCTCCCCCTCCCGGAACGGATGCCTGTTATCACGAAATGTCTGCTCAAACCCATCGCGCAGGATGGGCCGCCGGAAACCGGCTTCCGCCGTAGGTTCTCCCGTGCGGCGGAACACCACCTCGTTGACGCCAATGGTCATGTTCCACCACTTTGCCGGCATCGGAGCGCCGGCGGCGGCGCGCATCATGGGGCCGAAGACGCCCACGAGCGGATCGGGCTGTGTCAAAACGATGAGCCGCGTGCGTGGTGCGGCCGCGGCGTCGAGCGGGATCGACTTCACCGCCTCCAGTCCCTGGCGGTTCATCTCACCTGTAGCATACGACGCGGCGGCCCAGCAGAACGGCGCAAGCACGATATGCAGGAGGAACATACTCCCCGCCGCGGCAGGCAACACACGGCTGCCGCTCCCGCGCGCACGCCACCCTTCTTGAATAATCAGGGCCATCATGACCGCGGCGCCGATCGATGGAAAGAACAGCAACCGGCCACTGCCGGCGCCGCTGAGGGCGGGCAGGGCCGACAGCGCAGCACCCACCGCAATCCAGCTAATCGTCTGCCAGAGCACGCCGTCCACGCGCAGCCAGAGCAGGGCAAGCAGCACAAGCAACGCCACGAACACCGCCGCTCCGATGGCCGCCAGCGGCAATGCGCCGGCCAACTCGCGCTGGAGCAGCATGAATTCCGTCGCCACGGCGCCGAAAAAGTAGTCCGGAGCGGAACGCAGGAATTGAAGCGGTTCCTTTGCCGGATCAACATAGCCGCCAGAACCGCTGACGCCATACCCGGCGACGCGATAGAAAAGCAGATACAACGTGCAGAGTAGTCCGGCGGGCGCCAGCGGCTTGAAAAAGGACCAAAAGGACGGAAAGGACAGAAAGGACGGCCGGGAGCGAAGAGCGGCGGGGAAGGGCCTGGTGCGATCATGGAAAGCGTGAGAAGCTTCGTAGGCGGCAAGGTAGCCGAAAACCCCGAGGACGGATTCGCCCCCGAGGAGGCCCAGGGCATAGCCGAGCAGGGAGAGGGGAAGACCTGGGCGCCAGTGCTCCTCGCGCCAGCGCAGGTGCGCGCACAGCCCGAGCAGGGCGGGCACTGCGGCCACCAGCGCGCTGCGGCTGGACCACCACCCCACCGGAATCATGTGCGAGACATCGAGCGCAAACACGAGCAGGCTCAGGGCGAGCAAATCGCCCGGCAGCAACCGGCGCAGCAGCAACCAAACGGCCAGAATGGCGGCCAGATACCAGAGGACAGAATGTAGGTGGTACGCCGCGGCGGCCTCACCGAAGAGCACGTAGTCCAGCGCCATCGTGGCGCTGCTCAACGGACGGAAGAACCAAATCTTCAACTCAGGCAGTGTGAACCACGGCAGCAGGCCGCGCGCGAGGAACGGCTGCAATTCATCAGGATTGCCGCGGCCGAAACAGAACAGGTCGAACGGCCCGCCAGGCGTGGGCGCGCCGGAAAACGTCATGAGGTGGATGTAATCGTCGGTGAAGAAGCCCTGGGGAAGTGCGAACACGCCCACGAGCAGTCCAGCCAGCACCCCCGTGAACAGCGGTCTGTGCGCCAACATCTGCCCTATGGGACGCATGCGTGCTTTCCTGCTTCGGCGCGGCTGCCGGTTCCTGGCGCCTTCAACGAAGCCAGGCGGCCTCGTGTTCATTCCGGCGCAACTTCCTTGTGGTGGTGCATCAACCACAAGTTGCGCGCGTACACCGGCAGGTTTGCAAGCAAGCCGAAGGCAAACACCCATTCCTGCCGGTAGAGAAACGGCACGAGTTGCAACAGCGAGGCGGCGATGCTCAGGTACCAGAATGCCAGCGGCACGACGGACTTCTTGCTGGCCTCCGACACCAGCCACTGCAGCAAGAAACGGCAGGCAAACAGGGCGCTGCCCAGGCCGCCCAATCCGATCAGGGTCCAGTTGAGCCATAGGACGCTGCTGGGCGCCGCCTTTGTCACATGGATCTCTTTGCCCCAAGTATATACCAGCAAGGTGACCGCCAGCAGCACCACCGCAACAATCACGGCGTGCGTTACATAATAGCGTGCCCGCGACAGGGCCCCCTTCTCGCCCCAACCGAGCACCAGGTTGCGTGCATACACAACGATATTAAATGCGTGGTTGAGCGCGCCGTTGGGCGATTGAGACACGGCGGCAAACAGCAGCAGCACGAACGAGCCCACGGCGCTCATGTACCAGAAGAGCATGGGGAATACACTGCGCTTTTGCAGTTCCGATACTATCCACTGCACATAAAAGCGGCCATAAAAGGCCACGCCGCCGATCACGCCAATAACCTGCCAGTAGAGCGGCAAGTCGCTAAAACCCGATCCACCAATCAATCTTCTTCCCCCTCGACCCGAATGACGACGTAGCGTCGCGTGAGCCAGCCGACCCCTAGTAAATCATAAATCCCGCGCCAGAGCCTATTGCCAATACCATATTTTGAAATTCCGTGCTGCCGGGCATGATGGCGCACGGGCGATTCGACAATGCTGAAACCGGCGGAACGCAGGAGGGCGCCCAGGAACCGGTGGGCGCCATTAAATGGAACAATATGCTCGATGCATACTTTCCGGAAGCCTTTTGCGCCGCAGCCGGCATCACGGATGCCGTCGTTCAGCAAGGCGTTGCGAACGGCGTTGGCCACGCGGCTCGAGACCTTGCGCACCAGCGTGTCGTGGCGTTCGGCCCGATAGCCGCAGACCACGTCGTGCACCTGCAACAACTCGAGGAAGCGCGGGAAATCGGCCGGATCATTCTGCAAGTCGCCGTCGAGCGTCAGGATGTAGGCGCCCTGGGCGCGGCGCATGCCCGCCACAACGGCCGCGGACTGGCCGCTGTTGCGCACCAGGTGGATTGGCCGCACCTGCGGCTGGTGCGCGCGCAGCATATCGAGGGCTTCGCGGGTGCCGTCGGTGCTGCCGTCGTTCACAAACACGCACTCGTATTCGTACTCCGGCAAGTCTGCAAAAACGGCGGCGATCCGCGCGAAGAGCAGCGGCACATTCTCGACCTCGTTGTAAAACGGTACAACGACCGATACCAGTGGTTTCATCACCTGACCGACGACCCTCAACGTGAATTGGTTGTGCTCCGGCAGCAGCGTGCCGCGGAAAAGAAGACGGGCGGGATAATGCGCAAATTATACACGGACGACGCCTGCCGTTCCTCTCTCGGGGACCTGCCCACTCCCCGGGGACCACGGCCAGCAGCCCGTTGCAAAAATCCTGTAGCGCCCGTGCCTCCGTGCTGGGCGTCACTTGACCTTGCGGATTTGCCCCCAATTCACGTCCGGCACAGAGACCGGACGCTACCTTCATGTCTTCTCCGCGCGCCGTCCACTTTGTCGGCCCCGGAAACTGGTGTACAATGATGCTGTCGATTCGGGGGAACAACCGGCGTAGCGCCGGAACGAACGGGGGTATAGTATGTGCTGTCACTGCAATCGCCGCGAATTCCTGGGCATCAGCACGGCCGCGTTGGCCAGCGCCACGTTTGCGCTGAATGCGGCGGCCATCGAGCCGGTCACGGGGGGATGGAACCCGGAACAGCCGCTGGTCCGGTTGGGCAAACCACTGCGCGTCCAGCCGATTCTCATGTACCGCGTGGCGGAACGCAAGCCCCAGACGAGTTGGAAGTCCTGGGGCGGCGTGCAGGACGAGGCCTCCGCGCAGGAAGAATCGGGACGCATTGCACAGGAACTGGAGGCGCTGCGCGGGCGGGCCGATTTCGAGGTCGAGTTTCTGGCGCCGCGTCTGGTGCGCAGTGAGGAAGAAGCGGTCCAGGCGAGCGCGGGTGACTTCCACGCGACGCTGATCTATCCCGCGTCCGGCGGCGGCAAGACATTGAACGCGTGTGCCCCGGATGGTAAGGACGCGCTGATCTTTGTGCGGCACCGCAGCGGGCCCATGTACTACTTCTACGAATCGCTGAGCACGGAGTACCTGCGGCAGAACGATCGCGAAGCGCCCGCGGGCGACCCACGCCGTTTTTCCGTGGATGATGTCGTCGTGGATGAAACGGACGAACTGCTCTGGCGCCTGCGCGCGCTGTATGCGGTGCGGAACCTGCGCGGTACGCGCGTCTTCACGCTGGGCGGAAGTTGGGGCAAATACGCGCCGGACGCGCCGCGAATTGCCCAGGAGAAGTTTGGCCTGGAGATTGTCGAATTCGGCTACGAGCAATTTGAACCGCGCCTGCAAGCGGCGTTGCAGGACAGTGCCGTCATGACGCGCGCCGCCCAGGCGGCCGAGCGTTACCTGAAGCTGCCGGGCACATCGCTGGAGACGGAGAAGCCGTTCGTGGTCAATGCCTTCGTTCTGCACGAACTGTTCAAGCAGTTGATGGCGGAGCACGACTGCGGGGCCTTCACGATCAAGTCGTGCATGGGCACGATCATGCCGATGGCGGCGACGACCGCCTGTTTGACGCTGGAGACGATGAACGATGAAGGGCAAATCGCCCTGTGCGAATCGGATTATGTCGTCGTGCCAGCGGGCATTCTCCTGCGGCACCTCGCGCAGCGTCCGGTGTTCATGCACAACTCGACCTTCCCGCACGGCGGCTTGGTCACGTGCGCCCACTGCACCTCGCCGCGGCGGATGGACGGCCAGCGCTACGAGCCCGCACGGATTGTCACGCACTACGAGTCTGAATACGGCGCTGCACCCAAGGTCGAGTTTCCGATCGGTCAACCCCTTACTTTCATCGACCCTGAATACACGACGGGGCGGTGGGTCGGCTTCCGCGGCAAGGTCCAGGCGAACCCGTTCTACGACATCTGCCGCTCGCAACAGGAAGTGACCATCGAAGGGGATTGGCGGCGGCTTATCAACGAAGTGCGCGACAGCCACTGGATGATGGTCTACGGCGATTTCCTGAAGGAAGCGGGCTTCGCCGCCCGGCGCCTCGGGCTGAAGTGGGACAACATCACGGACGGGAGCCTTGACGGTCCCCACAAGGATGTTATAACATAAGTTAGTTAATCCCGAGAGGCCCCGTCATGCACAAGCTCAAGATCCGAAGAATTGGGAATAGCTTGGGCGCGATCCTTCCCGCGGACGTATTGGAACGTCTCCACGTGGGCGAAGGCGAGGAGCTGTTTCTTGTCGAGGAAGGGGATGGCGTCAAATTAAGTCCCTATGACCCCGAGTTCGAGGCCGTGTTGCGGGCGTTCGAGGACGGTCAGAAGAAATACCGTAATGCGCTGCGGAAGCTGGCGGAATGATTCGATGGCTTCGCCCGCGGGACGTGCGGTATATGCACCAGCAGCTCATTCTCAAGTTCGGGGGTCTGGACGGGCTGCGGGACGCTGGCTTGTTGGAATCCGCCCTCGCGCGGCCACAGCAACTCCACGCTTACAAACAAGAGGATGACTTGTGCCGGCATGCGGGCGCTTATGGGTATGGGTTGCGCCGGAACCATCCATTTCTGGATGGCAATAAGCGCGTGGCATTGATGGTGATGTACACCTTCTTGCAGGTCAATGGTCTTCAACTCCACGCGCCGGAAGTGGACGCTTTTATGACGCTCACCCGGCTGGCATCGGGCAGCATGAGCGAAACTGAATTGGTCAAGTGGCTCCGCCGGAACAGCTCTCCGCAAGCGGAAAGGTGATGTTCGGATCTTTCACTGCCACGCCTGCCGGCCGATCCAGACTGGCTTCATTGATCCGAAGTCCGGTCGGCAGGGTATCCTGTCCGCAACAACGAGGGGAGCGGACATGGAACAATACAATTTTCTGGCATTTGACCTTGGCGCCGAGAGTGGCCGTGCGGTGCGCGGGACGCTGGCGGAGGGGCGAATCGCGCTCGAGGTGGTCCACCGGTTCCGCACGGAAGGTCTCATCATGCTGGGGACGCGGCAATGGGACCTGGCGCGGATCTACGAAGAAATGCGCACGGGGCTGGCGCGGAATGTGCAGGTGCATGGGCCCAAGCTCGACGGCATCGGGGTGGACACGTGGGGCGTGGACTTCGGGCTGATCGCACGGGACGGCACGGTGCTCGGCAATCCGGTGGCCTACCGCGACAAGCGCACGGAGGGGATGCAAGAGTACGCATTCACGCTGGTACCGCGCGAAGAGATCTATCGCGAGACCGGCATTCAGTTCCTCGTCTTCAACACGGTCTACCAATTGCTCAGCCTGGTCAAGGCACGGTCGCCGCTGCTCGAGGTGGCCGACTCGGTCATGCTCATGGGCGACCTCTTTCATTATCTTCTCAGTGGCCAGAAGTCCTGCGAATACACCAACGCTTCGACGAGCCAGTTGCTCGACCCGTACAAACGGCAGTGGAACGAAACGCTGATCGCGCGGCTGGGGATTCCGCGCGGGTTGTTGCTCGATTTGGTCAAGCCGGGGACAGTTTTGGGGCCGGTATTGTCGGAAATTGCGCAATTTACCGGCGTGTCGCCCGAGACGCGCGTTATTACACCGGCCACGCACGACACGGCCTGCGCCGTGGCGGCGGCGCCCGTGACGGCGGAAGGGGAGCCGTGGGCGTATCTATCGAGTGGGACGTGGTCGTTGCTGGGGGCGGAATTGGACGAGCCGTGCATCAGCCCGGAAAGTCTTGCGGAAGACTTCACGAACGAAGGCGGCGTGGGCGGGAAAATCCGTTTCTTGAAAAATATTTTTGGGTTGTGGCTGGTGCAGGAGTGCCGGCGGGTGTGGGAGCGCCAGGGAGAGACGCTGGATTATGCGGCGCTGACGGCCGAAGCCGAGGGGAGTCCAGCCTTCGCGTCATTGATTGAACTGGATGATCCACGCCTCCTGGCGCCGGAGAACATGCCGGAACTCATCCAGGCGCTGTGCCGGGAGAGCGGCCAGCCGGCGCCGGAGACGCGCGGGGCCATTGTGCGTTGCGCGCTCGAGAGTCTCGCGCTCAAGTACCGGCGCACGCTGCGCGCGATGGACCGCGTGCTCGGCCGCCAGACGCAGCGCCTGCACATCATCGGCGGCGGCGTGCAGAACCGGTTACTCTGCCAGATGACCGCGGATGCGTGCGGCATTCCCGTGATCGCCGGGCCTATTGAAGCCACCGCGCTCGGCAACATCGGTGTGCAGGCGATGGCCGTCGGCGCCATCAAGTCCCTCGCGGAGTTGCGGAACGTCATCGCCAACTCGGTCAAACTTGAACACTACACCCCGCGGGACACCGCGCAGTGGGAGGCCCTGGGACGATAACGGGCGATGTTCAAAAGAACATCCTCGCGACGGTCCTGCTTAGTGCGTCGTTTCCGAATTACTGTGACGTATCCACCCACGATGATACTTGTAGCGTTCGGTCTCCGTGCCGGACGGGAACACGCAGCACAGACCGGAAAGCAACGCAAACCGGGGAATTTGTTGTAGCTGCATGCTGGTATTGCAAAGTCGCGTCCGGCACAGTGACCGGACGCTACGGAAGCTGGCATGCGTCACCGTTACGAAATCGAGGAGTTAGTAGCGGTAATGCTCCGGCTTGTAGGGCCCTTCCACGGGCACGCCCATGTACTTCGCCTGCTTGTCCGTGAGGCGTTCGAGGCGGGCGCCGAGTTTTTCGAGGTGGAGGCGCGCCACTTCTTCGTCGAGTTTTTTGGGCAGGGTGTAGACCTTGCCGGTCTCATACTTGGCGGTTTCGGCGTAGAGCGAGATTTGGGCGAGGGTCTGGTTGGTGAAGGAGTTGGACATGACGAAGCTCGGGTGGCCAGTGGCGCAGCCGAGGTTGACGAGACGGCCGCGCGCGAGCAGGATGATCGACTTACCGTCGGGGAAGATGAACTTGTCCACCTGCGGTTTGATGTTCAATTCCTTGATTTTAGGGTTGTTTTCGAGCCAGGCGACTTCAATTTCGGAGTCGAAGTGGCCGATGTTGCAGAGAATCGCCTCGTCCTTCATTTGTTCCATGTGGCGGCCAACGATGACGTCGCAGCAACCCGTGGTGGTGACGAAGATGTCGCCGAGGGACGCGGCGTCGTCCATCGAGAGCACCTGGTAGCCTTCCATGCAGGCTTGCAGTGCGCAGATGGGGTCGATCTCCGTGATGATGACGCGCGCGCCCAGCCCGCGCATGGCATGGGCGCAGCCCTTGCCGACGTCGCCGTAACCCGCGATGACCGTCACCTTGCCCGCGACCATCACGTCAGTGGCGCGCTTGATGCCGTCCGCCAGCGATTCGCGGCAGCCGTAGAGGTTGTCGAATTTCGACTTCGTGACCGAGTCGTTGACGTTGATCGCGCGCGTCAACAGCTTACCTTCTTGCATCATGTGGTAGAGCCGGTGTACGCCGGTCGTCGTCTCTTCCGAGACGCCAATCCAATTCTCGACGATGCGATGCCAGTACTCGGGGTCTTCCGCGTGTACCTGGTGGAGCAGCGTGTCGACGATTTCGATTTCCTTGTTCTCATTCGAGATGGCCGGCAGCGCGCCGTTCCGGTTGAACTGCTCCTCGAAGTCATAGCCACGATGGATCAGCAGCGTCGCGTCCCCGCCGTCATCCACGATCAGGTTCAGCGTCTGGTCCTCGCCGAAATGGATGGCCTGGAAGGTGCACCACCAGTATTCTTCGAGCGTCTCTCCCTTCCACGCGAAGACCGGCACGCCCGCTTGGGCGATGGCCGCCGCGGCGTGGTCCTGCGTCGAGTAGATGTTGCAGCTCGCCCAACGCACCTCGGCGCCTAGGGCCTTCAACGTCTCAATGAGCACCGCTGTCTGGATCGTCATGTGGAGCGAGCCCATGACGCGCGCGCCCTTCAGCGGCTGCTCCGCCGCGTAACGCTCGCGCACGGCCATCAGCCCCGGCATCTCCTTCTCCGCCATGTCAATCTCTTTGCGGCCCCATTCCGCCAAGCTCAGGTCGGCCACCTTGTACTGGAGGTCCGATTTCAGTTGGGAAGAGGTCTCGCGAACGGCAACGGCCATGGTTCTCACGCTCCTTGTTGGTGTTAGTTCCCGCCGGATTTGGGGAGCGGGGCTGAATGCCCCGGCTACGCGGCAGGTCTCAAAAGGATACCACATAAATGCTTGGGAGTCGAATGTTTGCAGCCGTGAAGCGTGTGCGGCATGGGCCATTCATGGTACGCTGATAATCAGGAGATGTAAGCAGCCGCCGCCCCAGGTGTGTTCCCGGAACCTGAGGAGTAAGTGCTTGCTTCCCCTGAAAGCCCTCAAGACCAGCAATTTGGTCCGGTACCAGGCCATTGCCCGCCTGCTCATCAAATATGGGCGTAGCGACATTGTAAAGCAGGTGGGTCTCTACGAGGCGCTGAAGGAAACCCACGAGCGGCCCGGCAATGGGCGCGCCGACCCGCGGGAACTGGCGAACGACCTCGAGCTCCTCGGCCCCACCTACATCAAAATCGGCCAGAACCTCTCGACGCGCGCCGACATGCTGCCCTTCGAGTACCTCGAGGCCCTCGCGCGCCTCCAGGACAACGTCGAGCCTTTTCCCTTCGCCCAGGTCCAACAAACCATCGAAGAAGAATTGGGCGTGCGCCTCAAGCGGGCGTTTCCGGAGTTTGAGGAGAAGCCTATGGCGGCGGCGTCGCTCGGCCAGGTGCACCGGGCCGTATTGCCGAGCGGGCGGGCCGTCGCGGTGAAGGTGCAGCGGCCGCATATGGGCAAACAGATCGTCGAGGACTTCGAGGCGCTCGAATACCTGGCGGAGGCGCTCGACAAATACACGGAACTCGGGCGGCGTTACGAGTTCACGCTCTTGCTGGAAGAAGTCCGCCGCAGTCTCGTGCGCGAGTTGGACTACTCCGAGGAGGGACGCAATCTCCAACGGTTGGCGGCCAACCTCAAGCGGTTCCCCCGCATCGTCGTGCCGTTGCCCGTGGAAGAGTATACGACGCCGCGCGTCCTGACCATGGAGTACATCCACGGCACCAAGATCACGGCGTTAAGTCCGGTAGTGCTCCTCGAAATTGACCGGCGCGGTCTGTTGGAAGAAGTCTTTGCTTCCTACTTGCACCAGATTCTCGTCGAAGGCTTCTTTCACGCTGACCCGCACCCCGGCAATATCTTCTTGACAGACAAACATCAAATCGCGCTGCTGGATCTTGGCCAGGTCTATCGCCTCGCGCCCCAGAAACAGGAGCAGGTCCTGAAGCTGTTGCTCGCCATGAGCGAAGGCCGCGGCGAAGACGCCGCCATGATCGTGTACCGGATGAGCGAGGCCAAGGCGGACGTCAATGAGACCGCGTTCTACCGCGAAACCAGCAGCCTCGTCCTGTCCGCGGAAGGCACCAAGCTCAAGAACAGTCGTTTCGGGCAGACCTTCATGTCGCTTCAGCGGGTGGCGGCGGAGAACGGCGTGCGCCTGCCCACGGAATTTCGCATGATTGCCAAGGCGTTGCTCAACCTCGAGCGCGTGGCCGCCGTGCTCGATGACACGTTCAGCCCCAGCGAGGCCGTGCGCCGCAATGCCATGCGCATTACCCGGCGCCGGCTCTATCGCGACTTGTCCACAACCAATATCATCGCCAACATCGCCGAAGTGAAGGACCTCATCGAACGGTTCCCCCGGCGGCTCAACGCTTTCCTCGACACCATATCAAGCAAACGCTTCGAGCTTAGCGTGGACGCCATTGACGAAGCCCTGCTCATGACCGGTTTTCAAAAAGTCGCCAACCGCATCACCGTCGGTCTGGTCATTGCCGCGATGATCATCGGCGCGGCGATCATTATGAACATCGAGACCCGCTGGACCATCTTCGGCTACCCCGCCCTGGCCATCGTCCTCTTCCTCTTCGCCGCGCTCGTCGGCGGGGGAATGGTCCTCCACATCCTCTGGCACGACATCAAAGGCCCCGATGCCCCGAAACCGCGCAGGAAGACGTAGTCTGTTTTGGGTCTTGTGCCCCCGGAGGGGCTGGGGAGCGCCAAGTGCGGGGTCACACTTCTGCTTGGGTCGAGGTCAGGAGGTTGGCGAGCGCTTCGGACGACATCTGATCGAGCCGGGTGAATGTCATGTGGTCGGGGCCGATGATGCCACCAGAGACGGCCATTTTGATGGCTTCCTCGACGGTGAGCGTGCAGGCGAAGACGTCGCGGGCTTCGTAGAACTGAAGGAGACCGACGCTGATGTTCGGCGTCGTGGGGAGGAACACTTTGTAGTAAACACGGCCGTCGAGCGTACCGATGGTGCCGACGATGAAGCCGATGGTGCGCACGCCGGGATAAGGGAAATGGACGAAGACCGCGACTTTGAGGTTCGGCCCACTCTTGCGCGAGAGGATCGCTTCCACCATTTGTTTTGAGGCGGAATAGATGGTGGTGACAATGGGAATGCGTTCGATGATGGTTTCGGTGATGCGGATGAGCCGCCCGCCCACGACGGCGGTGGCGATGTAGCCGACGGTGTAGAGCAAGACAAAAAAGAGCATCACCGAGATGATCGCTGTGACATAGCCGGGCAGGGATCCAGGCAGGGCCTTTGCGAGGGGAGCAATACGGCCGGCGGTGAAGGTGTAGAGCAGGTTCATGGCGAAGGCGGTGATGCCTAGCGGGACCAGGACGAGAAAGCCGGACAGCATGCGGGTGCGCAAGAGATGTTTGACGCGCCCCAAAACGGAGACAGGGCCTTTGGCCGGGCGGTGGTCCGCCGCCTCGTGGGTGCTCGGCATCCGCAATTCGGTATCGGCCAGAGGGGTGGAAGGGGTCAGGATGTCCGGCGTAACAATGCCGACGGACATGATCGCCTTGAAGGCGTCCTGGACACCCATCCCCATCGGTTCGACGTGGCGTGGCGGGAAGATGCAGAAATAGCCGCTCGTTGGATTGGGGGTCGTGGGGACGAAGATGCGATAGTGCGGCCCTTCCCCTTCGAGGGCGACTTTGCCGGTCATGAAGGCCATGGCTTTTGAGCCGGGGTAGGGGAAATCCACCAGGACCGCGGACTGATAGGTGGGGTCGGCGTCCTGGAGGGAGAGGACGTCCACCGCCTGTTTCGAGGCGGTGTAGATGGTCTTCACGAGGGGGATGCGCCGCAGGAGCATCTCGCCGATTGCGATGAGGCGCCGCCCAAGCACCCAGGCAGCCAAAAAGCCGATCAGGTAGAGCATGCTCGAGAACAGGATGACGGCGATGATCGGCTCCATGAACGGCGGGAACTGCACGACGTTGGCGCGCACGAAGGGGGCGAGGTGCCCGGCGGTCAGCAAGTAGCACAGGCGCAGCACATAGAAGGTGATGCCGAGGGGGACAATCACCAGGAGCCCGCGCACGATATAGCCGCGGATATTGGTGCGCAAGCGGTTGAGCAAGGTACGCGCCGCGCTGCTGGCGGGCTCGTGGCGAATTCGCACGGGGGGACCTCCGGTGGCGGCAGTCAACCTGCCTCTGATGGTTATTCTGGCACAAACAGGGACATCAGGGACATCAGGGACGGAAGGGACAAGGGACAAGGGACAAGGGGGGAGCAGGGGCAACGGGGACTATGCTCCCTCCTGCTCATTTGGCGCGACTTTCAGGGATTTCCTGATGAGCAGCCCGGCTGACCACGGCCTAGAATGGAGGGAGGGTATGAGGAGGCCCGTTCATGCCACTGACAGCCGCGGAAAAACTGATTCTGGCGCACTTGGTCGAGGGCGAGATGGAGCCCGGGGCGGAGATTGGGTTGCGGATTGACCAAACGTTGACCCAGGACGCGACCGGGACCCTGGTGATGCTGGAGTTGGAGGCGATGGACTTGGAACGGGTGCAGACGGAGGTGTCGGTGCAGTACGTGGACCACAACCTCCTCCAGGAAGACCACAAGAACCCCGAAGACCATCTCTTCCTGTACAGTGCCTGCCAGCGCTTCGGGCTGTGGTTCAGCCGGCCGGGCAACGGAGTGAGTCACCCGGTGCACCAGGAACGCTTCGGCAAGCCGGGCAAAACGTTGCTTGGTTCGGACAGCCACACATGTGCGGCGGGGGCGTTGGGGATGCTGGCGATGGGCGCGGGAGGGATTGAGGTGGCCATGGCGATGGCGGGGCATCCTTTTTATGTAAAGATGCCCAAGGTGTTCGGCGTGAAGTTGACGGGAACGCTGCCGGATTGGGTCAGTGCGAAAGACGTTATCCTGGAAATGTTGCGGCGTCACGGTGTGAAAGGGGGCGTCGGGAAGATCATCGAGTATTACGGCCCCGGCCTGGCGTGCCTGTCGGCGATGGATCGCCACGTGATTGCGAACATGGGGGCGGAACTCGGCGCAACGGCGACGGTGTTTCCTTCGGACGACGCGGTGAGAATGTTCTTGCGCAGCCAGGGGCGTGAGGCTGACTGGGTGTCCCTCAGCGCGGACGCCCGGGCGCACTACAGCCAGGAAGATGAAATTGATCTTTCGCGATTGGAGCCGCTGATTGCGAAGCCGAGCAGTCCGGGCAACGTCGTGCCGGTCCGGGAACTGGCCGGCAAGAAGGTGTACCAGTGCTACATCGGCTCCTCGGCAAATCCGGGCTACCGCGACTTTGCCGTGGCGGCGGAGATGGTGAAGGAGCGGATGGTGCGCGAGTGGGTCTCGTTTGACGTAAACCCGTCGTCGCGCCAGATCCTGGAGAACCTCACGCGTGATGGGCATCTTGCCGCGTTGATCCGGGCGGGTGCGCGAATACACCAAGCGGGCTGCAATGGCTGCATCGGCATGGGTCAGGCGCCGGCGGTCAAGAAGATCAGCCTGCGCACGGTGCCGCGCAATTTTCCTGGCCGCAGCGGGACACGCGAAGACGCTGTCTACCTGGTGAGCCCGGAGACGGCGGCGGCATCCGCCCTGACGGGCGTGATCACCGACCCGCGAACCCTGGACATGCCGTATCCGCGTGTGGCCGAGCCGGAACACCCGGTGCTGAATCTGGCGATGCTGACGCCGCCACCGCCGCTGGAGGAGGCACGGGAAATGGCCTTGGAAAAGGGGAAGAACATCATTTCGCTGCCGGAATTCGAGCCGCTGCCCGAGGAACTCGAGTTGCCGGTGGTGCTGAAATTGGGCGACGATATCTCGACGGACGAGATCCTGCCCGCGGGCGCGCGCGTGCTGCCTTTCCGCAGCAACATTCCGGAAATCAGCGCCTTCCTGTTTGAAGGGGTCGATTATCAATATGTACGGCGCGCGCGGGAAGTGCGGGAGGAAGGGGGGCACATCATCGTAGCGGGGCACAACTACGGCCAGGGCTCGAGCCGGGAGCACGCGGCCATCGCGCCGCGCTACCTGGGGCTGCGCCTGGTGGTTGCCCAGAGTTTCGCGCGGATCCACTGGCAGAACCTGGTGAGTTTTGGGGTGCTGCCGCTGACCTTTGCGGAGGAGGCGGACTATGAGAGGCTTGTGCTGGGGGACCGCTTGGCGGCCGATGACCTGCACGCGCAATTGCGCGCGGGCCACGACGTCGTGCTGAAGGAGAAAGGCAAGAACCGGGACGTGAAGACGGAGCATCAGTTGTCCACACGGCAGGTGGACATCTTGCTCGAGGGCGGATTGATACAATGGGCGCGCGAACAGAAAATGGCGGTCGCGCCGGGGTGAGGAGGGGGGAACGGACACGGCCCCACGTGGGCGCAAGGGATCGAACCCGCCATGAAGACTGAAAGAGTGCCGCAGGCCCTGGTGAGCGGGTAGAATAGGGACGGCTGGGCGAAGTGCCGGGCATTTCGGGGTCGTTGCAAACGGGAAGGGCCGTACCATCGCATCCGAATCGGTGGAAAACTATCTGAAAGCGGTGTACGAACTGGAGGAATTCCAGGAGCGGGCCGCAACGACGACGGCGTTGGCGGAGAAGCTGAATGTGGCGTCGCCGTCGGTGACGGCGATGTTGAAGCGCTTGAGCCAGCAGGAGCCGGCCCTGGTGAATTACACGTCGCACCGGGGCGTGACCCTGACGGAAGTGGGGCGGCTCCGGGCGTTGAAAGTCATCCGTTACCACCGCCTGATTGAGACATTCCTCTATGAGGTGCTGGGCTACACCTGGGACGAAGTCCACGAAGAAGCGGAACGATTGGAACACTACATCTCGGAGCGTTTCGAGGACCGGCTCGCGCGTTTCCTGGGGTATCCTGACTTTGACCCGCATGGCTCGCCCATTCCGCGCGAGGACGGGTCGGTGCCCGTGAGCAATACCCTGCCGCTCCACAAGCTGGAAGTGGGGAGGCCGGCGCGCGTAGTGCGGGTCGTGCATGAGCGGCAGGAGGTGCGCGATTATGTTGCTTCACTCGGGATCGTCCCCGACGCGACCGTGCAGGTCACGGAAGTGTCACCCTTCGAAGGGCCGGTCTATGTGCGCATAGGCGCGCGGGAGGGGGAGGCCGTGCATGGGTTGGGGGTGAATGTGGCCGGGAAGATTGAAGTGATGCCGGTGTAAAATCGAGTGGGGTCTTGAGGGGTTATCAAGGACATATAAGACGTATAGGACGTATAGAATTGGATGGATCGGAGTGACGGGGGCCGGTCTGGGGACACGCCATGGCACAAGATATTGGAAAATGCAATTTTCTAATTTGTTATACAAATCTTGTCACGACAATAACTTACTGAGATTGAGCGGAATTGACTAAATCTATATCTTGTGGTAGTCTGTCCCCCGAAGAAGAACAGGGCAGGATGCCCCGGCTACGAGGGGTTGCCATGACGGTCGACGACATTATTGATCTTGGCCAGCGCGCGATGGTGATCACACTGCTGGCTTCAGCGCCGATGCTGATTTCCGGGATGATCGTGGGACTGGTCATCAGCATCTTTCAGTCCGTGACGCAGATTCAGGAAATCACGCTGACATTCATCCCGAAGATCGTCGTCGTGCTGTTATCGTTCATCTTGTTCTTGCCCTGGATGTCGGACCTGATGATTGTGTATGTGCGCGAATTGTTCGCCAGCATCGAGATAATTGTCAGGACCTAGGCGCTGACTGCGGTGTGCAGGAGGCTCGAGTGTTTGAACTGGATGTCTTCCGGTTGTTCCTGCTGGTGCTGGCGCGGTTCAGCGGCCTGATGATAGCCGCGCCGGTGCTGGGATCCGCCAACATTCCGGCGATGGCGAAGGCCGGCGCGGCGGGCCTGATGGCGCTCCTGGTGACCCCGGTGCTGCCGCCGCTGAGCGAACCCGTGAGCGCGATTCCCTTGCAGTTTGCGGTGATGGCGGCGGGTGAGTTGATGGTGGGTCTGATCATTGGATTTGTGATGGCGCTGACGTTCGCGGCGATCCAGTTGGGCGGTCAGATCATGGACATGCAGACGGGTTTCGGCATGATGAACGTGTTCAATCCCGCACTCGAGATCCAGTTTCCGATCTTCGGTTTCTTCCTGTTTATCATCGCGGTGCTATACCTGCTGGTGATCAACGGCCACCACATGATGATCCAGGCGCTTGTGGCGAGTTATGAGCATGTGCCCGTGGGCCAGTTCGGCCTGAAACCGGCGGTGCTCTTCGAGGTGAGCCGCTGGGGGACGCAGATCTTTTTTGATGGGCTGCGCATCGCGGCGCCGGTGGCTGGCGCAATGCTGCTGGCGTACATCACCATGGGCTTCCTGGGCCGGGTCGTGCCGCAGATCCACTTGTTCGTGATCGGATTCCCCTTGACGATGGCCGGGGGCCTGTTGCTGACCGCGCTGATTATCGGCGTTTACCTCCAACTGCTCGACGACATGTTCTACCAGATGTTCAAAAACGTGGACATGCTGCTGCACGGAATGGGTAATGCCTGATGCCTGAAGATACCGGTGCAGAACGGACCCTTCCCGCGAGCGGGATGAAGCGCCAGCGCGCGCGCGAGCAGGGCAATATCCCGCGCAGCCAGGACCTCAGCGCGGCGATTGCGCTGTTTGTCGCGCTGATCGCGATGCTCATTCTCGGGGGCCAGATGGCGGAGCGGATGGTAGCTACCGGGATCTACTACCTGGGCCAGGCCTACGAACTGCGGCTGGAGCAGGTGCCGGTGCAGTCGCTGGCGGTGCGGGCGATGCTGGACACGGGGTTGCTTTCCCTGCCATTCATGGTGCTGATGCTGTTGACGGGGCTTTTCCTGAACCTGGCGCAGGTCGGGTTCCTGTTTACGATGCAGCCGCTGCAGCCGAAGCTCGAACGCCTGAACCCGATCACGGGGCTGGGCCGCTTTTTTTCGCTGCGTTCCTTCGCCGAGTTGATCAAGTCGATATTGAAACTAACCCTTGTGGTCATCATCGTCTGGCTTGCGCTGCGCACGCGCTGGAAGGAATTGGCGGGGCTGATGGCACTCGAGCCGTGGCCGGCGTTGCTCGCGGTGGCGGACCTGGTGGTGGCGGTGTGGTGGCGGATTGCGCTGGCCATGCTGGTGCTGGGTCTGCTCGACTATGCGTATCAGCGCTGGCAATACGAGCGGGACCTGCGGATGACGCCGCAGGAAGCCAGGCAGGAGGCGAAGGAACTGGAAGGCGACCCGCTGATCAAGCGCAAGATACGGCAAATGCAGCGGCAAATGGCCATGCGCCGGATGATGGCGGAGGTGCCGCGGGCCGAAGTGGTCATTACGAACCCGACGCACTATGCGGTCGCACTGCGGTACGACATGGGCACGATGGCGGCGCCAGTCGTTGTGGCGAAGGGTGCGCGGCTGCAGGCGGAACGCATCCGGCAGATCGCACTGGAACACAACGTGCCGATCGTGCAGCGGCCCGAACTCGCGCGCCTGTTGTACCGGACCGTGGAGATCAACCAGTCGATTCCGGAGAGTGTCTTCCGGACCGTGGCGGAAGTGTTGTCGTTTGTGTATCAGATTGACCGCCGGGCGGAAAAACAGCGCGAGCGGGAAAGCATGCTGTCCCCCAGGATGGCCGTGTAAGGCAGGCGATGGACGGGATGGACCAGATGGACGAAATGGACAACAATCATAGGATCAGGAGCGGCTGAGCGTGGCGGTACCGGCACAACGATATCCGGCGGTGGGCCGCTTCACGCTGGGGCGCAATGCCGACATTGCGCTGTCGATCTTCATCGTCAGCATTATCGTGGTGCTGCTTATTCCGATTCCCACGCCGCTGCTCGACATCCTGTTGACGATCAACATTTCGCTGTCGGTCGTGGTGCTGCTGGCGACGGTGTATTTGCAGCGTCCCATCGAATTCGCGGTATTTCCGTCCTTGCTGTTGATGTTAACGTTGTTCCGGCTGAGCCTGAACGTGGCTTCGACGCGCTTGATCCTGGCGCAGGCGAATGCAGGCAACGTGATTCAGGCCTTCGGCGGCTTCGTCACCTCGGGCAACCTCTTCGTGGGGATTGTGATCTTTATTATCCTGGTCGTGATCCAGTTTGTGGTGATCACGCGCGGCGCGACGCGCATTTCGGAAGTGGCGGCGCGCTTCACCCTGGATGCGATGCCGGGGAAACAGATGGGCGTGGACTCGGACCTGAACGCGGGCTTGATCACCGAGGACCAGGCGCGGACGCGCCGGCGCGACATCGAGCGCGAGGCAGACTTTTATGGGGCCATGGATGGCGCCACGAAATTTGTGCGCGGCGATGCGATCGCCGGCATTATCATCACCATCGTCAATATCGTCGTCGGGTTCATCATCGGTGTGGCCATGCTGGGCCTGCCGTGGCCCGATGCCGCACGAGTGTACACGCAACTGACCATTGGCGACGGGCTGGTGTCGCAAATCCCCGCGCTGCTCATCTCGGTCGGCGCGGGCCTGGTGGTGACGCGGACCGCGTCGGACGAAAACCTCGGCACCGATTTGGGCATGCAACTCACGCGCTATCCGCGTGCCTTAGGCGTGGCCGCCGTGATGCTCCTGCTGTTTGGAATGGTGCCCGGCATGCCAACGCTGGCGTTCTTCGCGGTGTCGGGATTGCTCGCGTTTCTGATGGTCTCGTCGCAGCGTTTGCAGGAGCGGGTGCGCCGAGAAGAGGCGGCGTTCGAACAGGCGCGTGAGCGCGAGGCGCGCGAGGAGCCGCCGCAGCGCACGGAAGATTTGCTCACGATTGATCCACTCAAGATTGAACTGGGCTATGGCCTGATTGCGCTGGCCGATCCAAAACAGGGCGGCGACCTGCTGGCGCGCATCCAGATTATTCGCCAGCAGATTGCGTCGAAGATGGGATTCGTCGTGCCCGTGATCCGGATCGTGGACAACATGCGCCTGCGGCCGAACGAGTACCGGGTGAAACTCCGCGAGTCCGTCATCGCGTCCTACGAACTGATGCCGGACCATTTTCTCGCGATGAATCCCGGGTTGGCTGAAGAAGAAGTGGAAGGGTATCCGACGAAGGAACCGGCGTTTGGCTTGCAGGCGGTGTGGGTGTCGCGGGCGCAGCGGGACCGGGCCGAGCGGCTGGGCTATACGATTGTCGAACCATCGGCGGTGCTGGCGACGCACCTGACGGAGTTGATCTACGCGCACGCCGATGAATTGTTGACGCGCGAGGACGTACAGGCGCTGGTGAACCACCTGCGCGACAGCTCGCCGACCGTGGTGCAGGAACTCTTGCCGAACATTCTCACCTACGGGGAACTCCAGAAAGTGCTCCACCGGCTGTTGCGCGAGCGCGTGTCGATCCGGAACCTTGAAACTATTCTGGAAGTGCTGTGCGACTATGGGGCGCGCACGAAAGACACGGAGGTACTGGCGGAATATGTGCGGCACGCGCTGGCGCGCGAGATTTGCGCGGGTTATGCTGATGAGAAGCACGTGTTGCGCGTGGTGACGCTCGCGCCGGAACTGGAACAGGAAATCCTCGAGGCGCTACGGCAAGCGGAGACGGGCGAGTACATTCCGGTGGCGCCGGAACGCGCCGAAGTGATCGCGGAACGGACCGCGCGCTCGGTGCAGCCGCTGATCCTGGCGGGGCACGAACCGGTGGTGCTCACGTCGGCGCCGGTCCGCCGTTATTTCAAGCGCATCGTGGAGCGGCACATACCGAAGGTCGTCGTGCTTTCGTATAATGAGGTCGACCCGGCGCTGGTGTTGGAGAGCGCGGGACAGGTGAGTGCATAGGATGACGCAGGTATTTCAAAAGGTCCGCGGCCGCACGCTCGAGGAGGCGTACCGCAAGATGCGCCAGGACTACGGGCCCGACGCCGTCGTGATCAGCACGAGCCAGGTCTCGGAAGGGGGCCTGCTGGGTTGGTTTGGCCGGAAGGTGGTGGAACTGACCGCGTCCGTGCCGGGTCAGGTGTTGCCCGCGCGTGCCCTGAGCCAGGCCGAAAAGAAGTACGCCGATGCGGGTGCCGCCGGCGGCGCGCACCGTGAAGAGACGATCCAGATGTTCGAGCAGATCGTGCGGGACGCGCAGAAGCGGATGAACGCCCCGGCGAGCGCGGAAGGGCCTGCTCGTAAGGAAGTGACAGGCGATGCGCCCGCGCGGGCCGCGGCGGCCGGCGCGGCGCCCGTGCTGCCTTTCCCGAAGAAGAAGCAGGACGCGCAGCAGGCCGCGGAGACGCTAAGCCGCGAAGTGCAGGAAATCCGCGAGATGATGCAGGTGCTCTACGCGGAAAGCCCGGGCGCCGGATTGCCCGCGGAGTTTGCGCCGCACTACCGCACGCTCGTGGACCGGGGCGTTTCACGCAAAGTGGCGGCGGCGTTGATCGGCGCGGTCGTGAAGAACAGCGACATCGCGGTCATTCGGGAACCGCGGGTGTTTGTCGAACGGCTCCACTACGAAATCCGCAAGCTGATCCAGGTGAGCGGCGGCATTCAGCTCACACCGGGCGCGTGCCGGGTTGTGGCGCTGTGCGGGCCGACCGGCGTGGGCAAGACCACCAATCTGGCGAAGCTGGCCGCGCACTTCGCGGTGCACGAACGGCTGCGCGTGGGGATGATTACGACCGACAACTACCGTATTGCCGCGCCGGAGCAACTGCGCGTTTATGCCAACATTATCGGGTTGCCGATCCGCGTGGCGACGAACCCGAAAGAGTTGCAGGAAGGACTGTACGCCTTTCGCGAGTTCGACCTCGTGCTCATGGACACGGCGGGCGGCAGCCAGTTTAACCTGGAACAAATCCGCGAACTGCAACACGCGCTGCTCTGCGCGAAGCCGCACGAGATTCTACTGGTCATGAGCGCGAGCACGCAGCTCAGCGACCTGCGCAACATTGTTTCCAACTTCAGTTGTGTGCGACCCACCGCCGTCGTGTTCACCAAGCTGGACGAAACGAGCCAGTATGGCGGGCTCTTCAGCATGGTGATGGAAGCGGGGCTGAAATTGAGTTACTTCAGCATTGGCCAGAATGTGCCGGACGACATTCGCGTCGCGACGCCGGCGATGGTGGCCAAGCTGATTCTGGAAGGCAGGAATTCCCGTGGCTGATCAGGCACAACGGCTGAGAGAACTGGTATGGGGCCAGCGTGGGCGCGCGCGCGTGCTGGCCGTGACCAGCGGCAAGGGGGGGGTGGGCAAGACGAACACCAGCGTTAATCTGGCCATTGCGCTCGCCGCCTATCGCAAGCGCGTCATCCTGCTCGACGCGGACCTCGGGCTGGCCAATGTGGAAGTGCTGATGGGGCTCAATTCGCTCTACAACATCGAGAATGTGATCGAGGGCGAGAAGACCATGCGTGAAATCCTGGCGCCGGGCCCTGGCGGCATCCAGGTCGTGCCCGGCTCTTCCGGACTGGCAAAGCTGGCCGACCTCAGCCCGGCCGGGCGCCAGAACGTGCTGAATGGGTTGAGCGACCTGCAGGAACTGGCGGAGTTCGTGGTCATCGATACGATGGCGGGCATCGGGCGCAACGCGGTCTCGTTCGCGACCGCCGCGGATGAGGTGATCCTGGTGACCACGCCCGAGCCGTCGGCCATTGTGGACGCCTACGCGATGCTGAAGACCATCCACAACACACGGAAGGACGCCGTGGTGCGGCTGCTGGTGAACATGGTGGGCAATCAGGCGCAGGCGAAAGCGGTCGCGGCGAAACTGGCCGGCGTGGCACAGCAATACCTCAGTCGGAACTTGTCGTTGCTCGGCTATCTCCCGCGCGACCCGAGCGTGTCGCAGGCGGTCATGCAGAGCCGGCCCTTTATCCTGCAATACCCCAATGCGCCGGTTTCCAAGTACATGCAGATGATCGCCAGCCGCCTCGTCGAACAGCAACCGGCCCCGGAACCGCAGCGGGAGAGCTTCTTCAAACGGTTCGCGACAAGTCTCGGAATCGCCGGGAACGGGTGAAGGATCAATTAGGAATGATGAATTAGGAATTAGGAATGGTGAAGCCGGATGTTTCGCTTGATTCCACGCAACGTTTCTCGGAGCGGGTGGAGAATTATGTTCGATTTCGACCGGGGTATCCGGGGGCGGTGCTTGACTGGTTGCGCGCGCATGCGGGGCTTCGCAGTGAGGACGTGATTGCCGATATCGGCTCCGGCACGGGCATCCTGACCGGACTTTTCTTGCGCCACGGGAACACGGTCTTTGCGGTCGAGCCGAATGCCGCGATGCGCGCCGCGGCGGACAGGCTGCTTGCGCAGTTCCCGCGATATCACAGCGTGAACGGGACCGCCGAGCAGACGACGCTCGCCACTAGTAGCGCCGATGCGGCGGCCGCCGGACAGGCGTTCCATTGGTTCGACCTCGGCACCGCCCGGCAGGAAGCCCAGCGTATCTTGCGGCCGGGCGGGTGGGCCGCCATTCTGTGGAACACGCGCTCGCTGGACGCCACGGCTTTCCTCCGAGAATACGAGACGCTGCTGCGCCGTTATGCGACCGATTACGACACAATTGATCACCGCAATGTCACCCGGGACACCTTGCGCCCTTTTTTCGGCGGCCCCTTTGAGTACGTGACTTTCCCCAACGCGCAGCACCTCGATTACGAGGGCCTGAAAGGGCGCCTGCTCTCGGCCAGCTACATGCCCGGCCCCGGCCAGCCGGGGCACGAGGCGATGCTGCGGGACTTGCGAACGCTTTATGAGGCCCATGCACAAGAGGGGCGCGTACACCTGCTTTACGATACGGAGTTGTACTGCGGCGCACTCAGGTAGAGGGTTAGGGAAGGGACGTGACTTCCCGAAGTTCGGCCTGCGGCACGGGGGACGGCGGCGCTTGTACTCGGCTCAATTCAGGCGGGCGCGGCGAACCCTCGGCCGGGCCTGGGGAGAGCGCCCGGCCATTCTTGGAACTGGGCGACAGTTCGGGGGGAAGTTTATCCCCTTTCTTGTTCTTCGCGTTCTTGCGGCCATTGACCGGCTGCCGTGGCGGCGCGGGGGCGGTCTGGGCGGCTTCCGCCTCGAGGCACACTTTGATGTAAGTTGTGTCTTTAATAGCGGCGGCATTGCGCAATTCCAGAAAACTCTCTTCCAGGTACGCAGACAACAACTCGACCTCGCCGCCGGCCTGTCCGTCGCCGGAGACCGTGATGAATAACTGCTGATCATAGCTGGTGATCGCGAAATCGACCCCCATCTCCAGACAGACCGGCAGGGTGGGATAAATGGCCTCCAGACGGTGTCCCATGAGGTATAGGGGCACCTGGGGCCCGGGAACATTGGTGCAAATGAGGTTTGCGGGAGGAACCGCCGTAAAGTAGCTGAGGATATTCTGGATGGAGGGACTGGAAATGGCGCCCAGACTCATCGCCTGGGTCATGGGCGGCAGCCCCTGCAGTGCCTCGAACATCAGGTTGACCGCACCGGCCAAGCGGGCCTCCTTCATTTCGTTCATCACATGGTGCACCGAATGAAGCCGCTCCACGGGGTCGTCCAGGCGTAGCGGCACTTCCACGGGCAGGAAAGAAATCCGGTTCCCCAAGGCCCCGCGCTCCGTCTCTTCGCGGATGTTGACCGGGACCAGTATACGCATCGTCTGCGGCAGGCTCTTCAGTTTTTTCGCGGGGTGACGCACCAGGTAGCGACGCACGGCGGCCGTCACGATGGCCAGGGCCACGTCGTTCAGGGTGCCGCCGCAGATGGCGCGAATCGCGCGCGCTTCCGCAAAAGAAAACGTGCGCCAGGCGATGCGCCGTTCTTCGGTGAGGGTGCGGTTGAAAGGCAGTTTCGTGAGCGGCAGCAGGAAGTTGCCAATCGTCACGGCGAATTTCTGCGCGGCCTGCCGCACTTCTTCCGGCGAAAAGCCCTCGCCGAAGGCCACCAAACCACGTTGCAGGCGTGTCCAATGCGCCACGCGCTCGGACAGATTGTCCCACAGCGCGTCGTAGAGGCGCATGCCGGCATCTGGCATGGGGCGCGGACGGTACGGCTCCGCTTTAATCTCTCGCGGGACCGGCACGGGATCGAAAAGCACTTGGGTCAAACCCACACCCGCGATGCCATCAACCATGCAATGATGGATCTTGAAGATGATGGCTGTCCGCTTGCCGGACAGGCCCTCCACATAGTGCAGCTCCCAGAGCGGCTTGTCGCGATCCAACGTCCCCGTGAAGATGCGCCCAGCCAGGTCCTTCAATTGTTCATCGCCGCCTGGGGCATCCAGTTTATGACGCAGCACGTGCTTGCGCGGCTCAAACTGGGGATCGTCCTCCCAGGTCGGATGGCCGAAATTCAGGGGTGCTGAAACGACCCGCTGGCGGTACCGCGGCACGAGATGAAGCCTCGATTTGAGGTAGAGCAAGAGGCTGCGGTAGGAGAAGTGTCCCTCGAAGACAAAAACGGCCCCCACGTTCATGGGCTGATTGTCTTGTTCCATATACAAGAACATCGCGTCGACTGCGCCCAGCCGCCGTTGAAGCTGTGCTTGCACGGCAACCCCCTTTCAAATCCCGCACCGCGGGACGGTTCCCACGAAAGCCCTCTTATTATAGGACCGTCCGCCCATTTACACAATAGGCAGCAGATTGTAAACTACAGGCGACATCCTGGTTCCGCCCCGGGCGCCTGTTTGGGCAGGCCCAGAGCGGTTTTCGCATCGAGGATCTTAGAAAGGTTCCTGCATGCCGGAGAGAGTGGCCATTTGCGCGGTGGCGCAGACGAAATTCGAAACCTGTAAGGCACGGCAGCGCGTACAGGGGCTGGTGTGGGAAGTCGTAAAGCAGGTCGTGGAGAGCACGGGGCTGGACTTCAGCGAGCGGGGCATCGAGGCGGCTGTGACCGTCTCTGACGATGTCTTCGATGCCCGGACGATTTCCGACAATGCGATTACCGATGTCGTGGGCGCCCATTTGCGCGGCGAAGAGAAAGTCGCGGCGGACGGCGCGCAGGGCATCTACTATGCGCTCTCGACCATCCTTTCCGGGCACCATGAAGTGATCCTCCTTGCCGGACACTGCAAGGAGTCGCAGGCCCAGAGCCGCAACATGATCACGCACTTGGCCTTTGACCCCTTCTTCACGCGGCCCGTCGGCCTCGACTATCTCAGCGCCGCGGCGCTGCAGGCCCGCAGCTATATGGAGCAGTCGAAAGTGAGCGAGGAACAGCTGGCCGACATCGTCGTGCGAGCGCGTCTGTGGGCGGCGAAGAACCCGGTGGCGCAAGAACAAGCACCGTTGACGCGCGAAGAGGTGCTGGCGTCGCCCTATGTTGCGGATCCGATTCGCGAGAAGTTCATGTATCCCGTTTCGGACGGCGCGATCGCCATGGTGCTCGCGAGTGAAACGCGGGCCCGCGAGATCTCGGACAGGCCCGTCTGGATCAGCGGCGCCGGCAATTGTTACGACGCCTTCCCGCTCGGCGAGCGCGACCTCACAGGCAACCTTGCGCTTGGCCGGGCAGCGGCGCGTGCCTTCCGCATGGCGGGCATATGCTATCCCATTGCCGAACTCGACCTCATCGAGATTGCCGAGCAATACGCCCATCAACTGCTGCTCAGCGCCGAAGGGCTTGGGCTCTGCCCGCAGGGCGAAGGCGGGCGGTGGCTCGGTGACGGCGGGCCTGATCGTCAGCGCATCAATCTCTCCGGCGGGATGCTTGCCGGCAATCCGCTGATTCTGGGGGGCCTGGCCCGCGTGGCCGAGTGCGTGCTTCAACTTCGGGGCGAGGCGG
>JACPGD010000168.1 GCA_016182645.1 Candidatus Hydrogenedentota bacterium
GATGGATAGAACGCCGGGGATTTTGATAGCCAGACGATACGGGTTAACCGTTGTGTGGGGCACATGTCAGCCGCTAACGGTTTGTCCACCATGGTTTTCCCCGGTCAGCGGTCTCACAGTGCCCGTTCCAGTGCCTCGCGATTCGCCCTCCCTCTGCGCCTGCACGTGCCGGGCGTGTGTGTGCCCATAGTGTACTTCACCCAGTGCTTAGACGCACTACTACTCTTTCTCCTGGAGAAACGAGCAGTGAACTAACTAATACACAGAATACCACAAATTCTGGCCATCCGCTAGCGACCACAGAGGCTCTCGGTGCTGGCGTCTGGGATTCCCTTCTGGTTCGCCATTGAATTCCTCAATGAGGAGCACTCTGCCCTGATGGTCGAGCATGAGCGGAATGCCGGCCGGCGCGGTCCCGCAGAAGACAAGAGCGCAGCACCCAGCGAGAACGAGACAGGTCTTGCGGTCGATGTTCATGCCAGGTCTCCCGTTGTGGCTTCAGTTATCTGCACCGGGGCGCCTCCAGCGGGTGAGGGCCAGGACGAGCAGGAGCAGGGGGAGCACTGCCTCCACGAGGTGACTCCAGGATTTGGTCTCGCTGGGATCGCAGCCGCAGGCGGCGCGGAGCAGTTCGGCGGCTTGATCTTCGGGTGTGAGGTGAGCTTGCTGCGCGACTTCGCTCTCACTCTCACTTTCGCCCTCGCCTTCAGCGCCGTCTGGGGTGGCGTTGCTTTCGCCCTCACCTTCACCCTCGCCGCTGGTGGCGCCTTCGCCCTCTCCTTCGCCTTCAGCCGCGCTGTCTAGAATGCTCAGGAGGCCGTCCTGGGTTTGGACGGCGAGTTGATGGTCGTTGAGTTTGGCGGTCACCAGGGTGAGCGCGGTGGCGCCGGGCGCTGTCGCCAGCATGCGGAAGCGCAACACCGCAAGGCTGCCCGCGCCATCGAGCGCCTGAGCGCCGGCGTGGGCGAGCAGGAGCCGCCCGGCCTGCGCGTTCACCACCGGCGCGCCCCAACCCGGCGTCAGGCTGCCACTGAGCGTTTCCACGTACTCCAGCGCGCCGGCATCAAACCCAATTTCGAGGTAATAGCCCAGCACGCCCGCCGCATCATCGAGGAGGACGGGTACGTCCACGGCTTCGCCGGGGGCCGCGCTCAGATCGTCCGGCAGACTGACGGTACGGACACCAGCGGCGTCTTTCGGCAGCCACGCTGGGCCTCTTCGGCCCTTCGGCCCGAAGCCGTCCCCGTTCGTGTCGGCCGGGAAGCGGGTGATCGACCCGACTTTGTACTGGTTGATCAGCGAGGCGTCGAGCACGCCGAGCCGGCTGTCGCCGCTCACGTCGCCGCCCGGCGGGAAGGCCGGGTGGAAGACTTGATCATCGCACGAGCCATTGCAGGATCTGCGAGGCGTCCAGGG
This sequence comes from Candidatus Hydrogenedentota bacterium, assembly GCA_016182645.1. Lineage (GTDB taxonomy): Bacteria > Hydrogenedentota > Hydrogenedentia > Hydrogenedentales > JACPGD01 > JACPGD01. The sequence goes on from JACPGD010000168.1 coordinate 1,417, forward strand.
TCCCCGGCGCGCCGTCGCCGCTCAACTCGCCCCAGCGGAAGGTCCCCGTCTGGTTCAAGAGGAAGTCCTGCACCGTCGGGTTGCCCGAGAGCACGGTCACCGGGAATGTATGGTCCGGGTAGTCCGGCGCTGTCACGGTTGCGCTGTGACTCCCCGGCTCGACCGGCTCCACCAGGTACTCGCCCTGGCTCGAGGTCTCGTCGTAGCTCGTCGCGCTCAGGCGCACCGTTGCTCCGGCAATGGGCGCCGCCGTCACCAGGTCGCGCACGACGCCCGTGAGTGCCCCGGTCAGTGTCGTGTTGTCCTGGTCCACCGTGAACGTGCGCACTTCGTGCCCTTCCGGGTGCGCCCCGTAGAGGTCGAACGGGATCACGCGCCAGTAGTACGTCTGCCTGTCCACGAGGCCGTCGGCCTGGCCCAACTGCGCGATCCGCCCCACCAGCCCGTCGCGCACGATGAGGCCCGTCGTGAACGCGGCATCTTCCGCGACCTCGAGCCGGTACGTGATCGCGTCCTCGTTCTGGTCGGTGGTCTCCTCCCAGGCGAAGAACACCGTCAGCAGCGTCTTCGCGCCCGGCTCCGGATAACTCAGCACGACCAACGCGGGCGGGTCATTCTCCGCCGGCGCGCGGTAGACCGTCGTTAGCAGGTGGCTGCTCACCTCGCCCGTGTTCCCGTCGCGCAGGTAGTAGAAGACCTTGTAGGTCCCCGCCGTATCAAAGAGATCGCCAAAGGTCTCCCAGCGGAAGAAACCATTGGCCAAATCCGACACCCCCGCCTCGTAGGGCCGCGGCTCGATGTTCACCTTTTCCTGGAAATCGGGCGCGTTCTCGTCCGCCAGTTCCGACCCCGCGTAGCCCGGCGTCTTCACCTCGATCCACGCGCTGTGCGCCGTCGCCGGAATGTCGTCCGCCTTCGCCTCGAGCGTCCCGACGGCCTGGCCGGGCGCCAGCACCAGCGTCTGTGTCGCCGTGATCCACCCCGCCGACGTCCCCGCATTTACGCCATAGCCTAGCACCAGTTCATGCGCGCGCGCCCCGTCCTGGCCTGGGGCGAACGACAGTTCCGCGCTCCGCGAGCCCGCGCCGTCGCCGTTGTCCTCGAGCAGCGCGTGCTGCGTGCTCTGGCCCTGCCCGCCGTTGCTGCGTGGCGACGTGTACTCCGCCGTCTTCCCCGACGCGCCCTCGAACGACTCCTTCAGCGTCTTCCCCTCCCGCGCCTGGCGGAAGAACTCCGTCACGAACACCTCCCCGTCGCGCACTCCGTCCGCTGGGTCGACCACGCCCCGGTGCGATTTCTCCGTCGCCGCCGCGCTGGTGATCAGCAACCGGTTCGTTCCCGCCACCTCGGGAATGAAGCTGCCCGAGTGGCACGCGCCGTAGACCAGCGTGATCGGCTGCGCCCGCGCGTCGCCCGTAAGCCCGCCCTGGAGGAAATCGAGGTAGTTGTCCAGTTCCTCCGGCGTGATGAACTGCGTGTCGTCCGTTGCCCCCGCATAGACGAAAAACTTGTCCACCGTGCCGTGGTCCAGCAGCACCACGTACAGCGGCGCGGGCGAAGCGTTCATCTGGTCCCGCGCCCACTGCTGCAGCGCCCATTGCACTGCCGCCTGGCTCGGGCTGGTGTTGTCCACGAAAATGTCCACCGCCACCTGCGGATCATCGGCGTCGCGCAGGTAGTAGATGTCCTCGTGCGCGAAGCCCCGCGCGATGAACGAGCGGTAGGCGTAGTCCGCCGTTTTCTTGTGCGCCGCCAGACCCTCCGCGTTCGCGTCGAGCTGGCCCACCGCGATCACCGCGTAGCCCGCCTGGTCCTTGATCGTCAGCCGCGTCGAATCCGGCTGGTCATAGCCCGCCGAGGTCGCATGAAGGAAATTTATGCCCCCCTCGTACTCCACCAGGAACTGCCACAGCCCCGCTGTGTCGAAGGTGATGCCCGCCCCTGTGAACGCCGCCGGCGGAAATACCGCCGCCCCATTCGCGTCCGTTGTCCCCAGCACCGGCCCCGCCGTCGAAGCGTCCGGCTTCTTCAGCCACAGCTCTAACGGCAGCCCCGCCAGCAGCGGCCGCAAGGACGACGGCAGCGCCGCCGTCATCACCGCGGTCGCCGTCAGATTGCTGTAGTTCAACGGCGCGCTGCTCGCATTCAGCGACAGCGACAGCGTCGGCTGCGCCTTCAATACCGTGAACGTGGCCGCGGAACTCGTAGCCGCGGAATACGTGGCATCGCCCGGCCACGCCGACGTCAACGACCATTCCGGCCGCCCCTCCGATGCTTCGTCCGGCACAAACGTCTTCGAATACACTGCCCCCGGCACAATGACCCCATCCGGCATCGTGTTCGACACCACACCCGACGGCGACGTGCTCTCGAAGGTCACCGTCGCCCCGGACACCGGGTTGGGGAAGATGCTCCCCGACGCCGTCAGCGCACTGCCCAGCGTGATGGTTGTCGGAGAGGCCGCGAGCGAGATGAACGACGGCTCGATGCCGCCGTCCACGACCGTGCAAATGTCCGACGTTGCCGTCTCATCCGCCGCCTCCCCGTCACCGTACGTTACCGCCACATACCACTGATCGCCCCCGGCGGTGTCCGCGCTCTCGATCTGCGTGAAAGTGTTCGTTGTCACCGCGCCGTCCCAGGGCGCGAAGGTTGATTTGGCCGCGTGCTGCACGAACCACTGCACGCTGTACACCACGTCCCCATCCGGGTCCGGACTCTTCGTCAGGGTACAGCGCAGGTTTTTGTTCGTACTCTCCACCGCCGGAATACTCAGCAGCAAGGGACCAGGCGGCGTGTTGGCAATCGTTATCGTGTCGCTCGCGGACAATGAGAAGCTGTAGCCATCCCAGGCACGTACCGTGCATGTCCATACATCATGTTTCTGCGTCAAGAGGTCGTTCAGCGTGTCGTTTGTGCCGGTCTTTGGTCCGCGGGTTGTGGACAACCCCGACGAGGAAGTCCAGGAATATTCATAGCTGGCTGTGCGGCCGCCGGCAACCGTACTGGGGACGGTCACGGCACAGACCAAGTCGTCGGTGGTGAAGGCGGCTTGGGGGGAGATAGCCACCTCCGGCACAGACGGCGCCGTGGCCTCATCCGCGCCCATGTCCCAATCCGAACCGTCGCCGGTCGCGCCAGCCCCCGCATGATCGCCATCATATCCGCGCGTTTCATCCTCGAAGTCCGTCGTGAATCCCAGTGCTCCCATGTCGATGCCGGTATCCAGGCAGGGTGAGTCCGGTGAGAGGCGGAAGTCTCGATTCGCGGCATCCAGAAACCTGGGATTTGCATCAATGTTTCCCTGGCCGGCAAAACCGCCATCCACGTCGGAGTACGTCACCCGGTCACCCGTGCAATCGCTGCACCATTCCGCAATCTCCTGGCCCGGTCCATTGCCCCAGAAGATGGAGTTTGTAACACTTACGCCGTACCAACTGCTGTCGTTGATGCAGGCCCCCACGAAGGAAAGATTATCGTAGAACGTACAGTTGGAAATTGTTGGCGCGCCCGACTGGTACTCGATGTAAATAGCGCCACCCTGCGGCGCAGCGTTCCCGGCAAAAACGCAGTTCACGATCGTTGGATTGCATTGATATCCTGACGAGATCGCCCCACCCTCGGTGCCTGCGCTATTGTCCAGAAAGCGACAATAACTCACAATGGGCGACGAATAATTCTGGATATAAATAGCGCCACCGCGACTTCCGGAATTTCCAATGAACGAACAGTGGTCGAGTATAGGATCTGAATCCCAAATCGAGACGGCGCCGCTGTCGCCGTGGTTGGCGACATTCCTGAAGATGCAGTTCCGCACGATGACATTGGGAGACGTATCGATTCTCAGAACAGGACTGGCCCCTTCAGCACTCGACGCAATGGTGAAGCCGTCGATGATTACGTCTTCCACCCAGATGCACTCGGCGCCCCAGTTTGCTGGTCCGCCCTGATAGGCAGTCGCGTAGTCAATGATGGTCGAATTCGTGACCCAATTCCGCTGCTCCCGGGTGGTTTCTTGTCCGTTGAACCCACCAAAGAGGTGTACTCCACTCCAAAGTTCAAGGCCCCCACCGTATCCGCTGCGGTCTTCATCATACGTCCCCTTGGCCACCCAGACTTCGGCCCCGCCAAACGACGTCACGGCATCAAGGGCGGGCTGAATCGTATTGAACGCCGTGCTCCAGGAGAACCCATCTTCCGGTTGGGACACTTGAGCGCGATCGACGTACAGCAGGGGATAATCGGCGGGGTCAAACCAGTCACTGCCAAACGCAATCTCGCCCACGTCCAGATAGCCGTCGTTATCGTTGTCCAGGTCCACAAAATCCGGGACACCGTCCCCATCAAAATCCGCCGTACCCTCGGCGCCGTCCAAAATACCATTGTTGTCGCTGTCCGGGTCGAGGTAATTGGGCAGACCGTCCTCGTCGTAGCCCGCCGTCCCGTCCTCATCGTCCGGGATCCCGTCGCCGTCGCTGTCCGTATCCAGATAATTGGGGACCGTGTCGCCGTCCGGATCTCCAACTCCCTCATAGTCGTCCGGGATTCCGTCACCATCGGCATCGGCGGTGGGAAATTCATAGGCCCCAATATCGACGCCCGCTCCCTGGGGTCTGGAAATGCCGGTCAAGTCATCCGCTGGCGCTCCGACAGCCGTGCCGGTGTCGATACAGGGCGAAGTGCCTTGAAACCGGTAGTCGCCATCCAATGCGCTGAAAAACATCGGATCCGCGTCGAGATTTCCCGGCCCTGCAAATCCTCCTGTGATGAGCGAATAGCTGACGACGGGCGCGGGACCACCAGTCTTCCATGCGATTTCACTGTTGGATTGATTGTGAAAGATACAATTTCTGATATCCGCGTTTCCGGTATCAACATAGAGTCCATGCCCGAACTGATCCGCAATGTTGTCAACCAGCGTGCAATTGGTCATGGTGAGCGTGCCGCTGCCGAAATAGAACGCCCCACCCCAGCCCCATCCGTAGTCGTTTGCCACCGCCAGACAATTCTTAAGATCCACGTTGCCCCCAAGCCGTGCTGCCCCGCCGACATTCATCGAAAAAGTGCAGCCGTCGATGGTCGCATCTGACACAGCAAGTCCCCCACCGTAGTTGGCACGATTCTGCTTAAAGGTGCATCTCGATATCTCCAATCCCGCCCCGGAAATAGCGCCTCCACCGCTTTGAGCGCGATTGTTGGCGAAAGTGCAATCACTAACCGAGACGCCAATGCCGGCAGAGATCGCCCCGCCAGAATAATAACCAAAATTGTCGGTGAACACATTGTTCTGAATAGCCATGACGGCGTTTGCCACATAGAGGCCCCCACCATAGGACGGATTAGTACTTGAATCCCCTCTCGTGACCGTGAAGCCATCGATCATGGTATTGTTCGCGCCCAGGACGCACCGCCGGCTGCCTTGGCCGTCAATGGTAGTCACATGGTCGGCGTGACTTCGTTCAGTGACGAGCGTTTCATTGCCGGCGAAACCCCCAAGCAATTGCACACCCTCCTTCAGCGTGACAACCGGGCTGGAGACGCCGGTGTATGTCCCCTCCGCAACCCACACTTCCCCGCCACCCTCCACGGAAGCGACGTCAACCCCCTCCTGAATGCTGTCATAGGCCGTGGCCCAACTCGCGCCGTCTTCCCGGCCGGTGTTGTCGATATCCACAAAGATGACCGGTGCTGGGGGCGTGGCGCCGATGAATTCGTCCGCGCCTTGATCGACGCCTGCGCCGAAGGGCCGCGCGTCCCCGTCCAGATCCGTTGCGGGCGCGGATGCGTTGTCCCCGGCGTCAATACACGGGGAACCCGGCTGCAAATGGAGGTTGCCGGCGGCCGGGTCGGCAAACAGGGGATCGGCGTCGATATTTCCCGTCCCGGAATAGCCGCCTTGGGCGTCCGAGTACGAAACCAGTGGAGTTCCGGCGCCGCCAAACTCTCCACCGGTATCGTTCCAAAGAATGCAGTTCATTAGCGTTGGGGACGCAGTCGCATTGTTGTTCAGTATGCCTCCGGCACTACCGCCGGTTCCGGAATTGCCGGTGAACGTGCAGTTAGTTATGGTGGGTGAGGAGGAATAGTTGTGCATTCCCCCGCCGCCCGTACTGCCGGCCGTATTGGCTCGGAAGACGCAGTTGGCAAAGGCAGGATCGGAGGCGTCGTTGTGCATCGCCCCGCCGCCATAGCTCGCTGCATTGAATGTAAAGACACAATTGGTGACAGAGGGATTCGATGATGTGACATTGTGGATTGCCCCGCCCCAGTAGGCCGAATTGGAAATGAACTTACAGTTGATGATCGTGGGTGAGGCCGAAGGATAGTTGGACATGCCGCCGCCGCCGTATCCGTTGGCGGTGTTGCTGATGAAGAGACAGTTCGACACCGTGGGCGAGCAAGAGACGTTGCGCATCCCCCCGCCATAGGCGCTGCCCGCGCTGCCGCGGGTTATCGTAAAGCCGTCTAGCGTGGCGTTGTTCGCACCGTACACGCATCGCCGCGCGCTCTGACCGTCAATGGTTGTTATCCGGGCCAACGCACTGCGCTGTCCCCGGGAAGTCTCCCCGCCACCTGTCCCGATGCCAACAAATCCCCCATAAATATGGACGTTCTCCTTCATCACCACCACATTGCTGATGCCCCCGGCATCGCCCCCGGCACCGGTGTAGTTCCCTTCGGCCACCCAGACTTCCCCGGCGCCTTCAATGGCGGCGGCATTCACGCCTTCCTGGATGGTGTTGAAGGCCGTCGCCCACGTGAGCCCGTTCTCGCTTCCGGTGTTGTCCAGATCCACGTATACAATGACCGTCTCCACCGTCACCGTCCATGTTTCACTGTCGCTGCCCGCGGGATTCGTCACACTTACTTCAATTGCGTGTGGACTTCCTTCCGCGAGTGGGGTGGGCCAGGAAACCGCGCCTGTTTGGGGATCAATGCTCATACCGGCTGGCGCAGTTACTAAAGTCCAAGTTCTCGGCCATGTTCCCTGGGTAAGCGTGGGTTGGAACGTATAAGGCTTGCCGCCGAAAACCGTGCTGTCACTTTTTTCGGCGATAATGGGAGCGACCGGTGTGACGTATTCGTCCGCGCCCTGATCAACCGCGGCCCCGGTTGGGCGCGCGTCTCCGTCGATGTCCGTGCTGGGAACACTAGAGTCGGTGCCGGTGTCAATACAGGGGGAACCCGTCAGCAGATGGAGATCGCCGTTGTCCGCATCGGAGAATTGAGGATCTGCATCGATATTGCCCGCGCCAGAGTACCCGCCCTGGACGTCGGAATAATTCACCGTCGGAGATACTGGGCCTGCAATCTCCCCCCCCGAGTCGTTCCAGAGAATGCAGTTCCTAATTGTAGGCGACGACGAAGCGTTGTAGTTCAGAATTCCTCCCCCGCCATTGACGGGTGCGGAGTTACCGGTGAACGTGCAATTTGTTAACGACCCAGACGACGTGTAGTTATAAATGCCGCCCCCGGTGACGGCCGCTGTGTTGCCGCGGAAGATGCAGTTTCGCACCGTGGGGGTGCAAGTACTATTGAAGATGCCACCGCCTGAATTGTTGGCGGTGTTGTCGACAAAGGAACAACTAGTCAATAAAGGGGTCGGCCCGTAGTTGTAGACTCCACCGCCAAGACCGGCGGAATTGCTGATGAATTGACAGTTAGTGATTGTAGGCGTGGATGTGTACACACTCCTCAATCCACCACCTGAGGATGCGGTGTTGCCAATGAACTTGCAGTTGGTCACCGTGGGAGAAGCCGAGTAATTGGCCATGCCCCCTCCACCATAGGCTGAATTGCTCATGAATGTGCAGTTCGCCACGGTCGGGGACACGGCAACATTCCACATTCCTCCGCCATCGTTGCTGCTGGAATTGCCGCGAGTAATCGTAAAGCCGTCCAGCGTCGCATAGTTCGCGCCGTACACCCCCCGCCGCGTATTCTCACCGTTAATAATCGTTTCGTGCGCGACCCAGTTGCGCTGCGAACGGGATGTCTCATAGCCGCCGCGGCCAATGCCGATGAATCCGCCGTAAAGACTGACATAGTCCTTCATCACGACAACATTGGTGGTGCCGCCCGCCGTGCCCCCGTTTCCCGAGTAGGTCCCTTGGGCGACCCAGATTTCATGACTTCCGACAGGCACCGCATTCACGGCTTCCTGGATGGTGTTGAAGGCAGTGGCCCAGGAACTGCCGTCCTCCGCGCCCGTATTGTCGACGTCTACGTACCAGATCCAGGCTTGGGCACTGGATTGACAGAAAAGGAGGACGAGACAGAGAGCGGCAGAAGACGGAAGAAAAGCGCCGCCGGGAAGGACCGGGAAGTGCCGCCATCCCATCCGGAAGTGCTTACGAGACAAGAAGATATTTCGCCCGCGCAGGAAGTCCATTCCCATCCCCAAAAAGGTGCCCAACAAGTCTAGAAGTATCTTGCCACATTAAAGCAGAACTGTCAATGTATGTTATTGTGCTGAGCAACATTTACGCCAGTCGGGGAAGACCAAGAAGAACACGGCGGGACTCCGGCCTTGACCGGGCCATTTCGAGCGAGAGGAGCAACTGGCTGGTTCTTGTTGCGGAAACCGTCGTTGGGGAGGGCGAGCGTACCCGCGAGCCGGTTGAAAACCGCGAGAAATTGAGCTTTCATGGCCCGGCAACCGGCTCGCGGGTACGCTCGCCCTCCCGAAATCGCCTTTCCGCAACAGAAACCAGCTATCAAAAAGTTAAGCGGCGCTATCTATGGCGCTTTACAGCAAGACCAGATGGCGTCCACTAGCCGCCCGCTGCAAAGGCTCCTCTGGCGCCCCGCGTGGCTGTGGTCGACTGAGTCCGAGGGGCGACGATTGGAAGTCACTGCACACGCCAAGGACTACTGTCCTTTACTTTGATGAACAAACAAGTATACTGGGCAAGCTTCTTGCACCTGCCCGGTGCAGGAACCGAAAGGATCACAGGGGTGCAGAATTTGACGCAGTACGGGAGAGACGGCGAGCGGAAGTGCAGAGGACATGTCTGGCGATGCGCGCTGGCCTTGTGTGCATTCGCCGCGGGCGCGGCGGCGCAGCAGGTCGAGATTTCCGTCTCGCCGACGCCGGTGGGGTCCGGCGCCCGGGCGGCCGGGATGGCGGACGCCTTTGTGGCGATTGCGGACGATGCAACGGCGGCGTCGTGGAATCCGGCGGGGCTGGTGCAATTGGAACGACCCGAGATTTCGGTTGTGGGCGCCTGGAACGGCATCCAGGACGAGTTGGATGCGCGGGACCACCCCGAGTTCGGCGGTCAGCATTGGGGCGACAATGCCGGCCTCAATTATCTCAGTGCGGTCTATCCGCTGCCCTTCCTCGTTTTCGGTAAGAATTGCGTCGCCTCGATTAACTATCAACGCAAATATGATTTCACGCGACGCTTCTCGTTTGACTATACCACGCCCGCCGTCCTCTCCACGGGCCAGGTCCTCAACCGCATGCTCCAGGTCGAATTCGAGCAAACGGGTGGACTGGGTGCGATTTCCCCCGCGTTTGCCTTTGAATTGACCCAGCGGTTGTCGTTGGGCATTACGCTGAATCTCTGGCGCAGCACCCTCTTCGCGGAAAATGGCTGGGAGAACGAGACCGATCAACAATTGTTTACGCTCTTAGGCTCGTCGACGCGCTGGGGCCGGACCTTTCTGCGCGAGGAATACCATGATTTCACGGGCGAAAACGTGACGCTCGGCGCGCTGTGGACGCCGGGCGATCATTGGAGTTTTGGTCTGCGGTACGACAGCGCGTTCACGGGCGACGTGGACTACGAGGCGCGTGGTCATACGATGAGCCTGCGCCTGCCCAGCGTTCCCCAACCGCGCCTCATTTTCACGACAACGCCCATGCTCAGGAAAGAAAACCGCAAACTGCGCTTTCCCGAGTCCATCGCGCTGGGCGCGGCCTATCGCGTGAATGACAAGCTCACGTTCAGCTTCGACGTGACCCGGACGGATTGGGACGATTTCTACCTCGAAGAGGGCAGCGGCCTGCGGCGCTCGCCGGTGGATTTCTCGATCATCGACAATCCTCTGACCAAACCCAACATCGACCCCACTTACTCGTTGCGCTGTGGCGTGGAACGGGTGCTGATCCCCAAGCAACTGGACGAAAAGCTGGGGCACTTGTGGACCTTGCGCGGTGGCCTTTTTTTCGACCAGGAACCCGCCACGCACCGCTCCAGCGGCTTCCACTGGTTGGACGATCGGGGTTCTGGCCTGCCGGACGATTTCGTGGGCGCGGCGCTGGGCGCGGGACTCCAGTTGAACCAGCGGGTCAACCTTGACTGCGCGTACCAGCTCCGCTATGGCAAAGGCGTGAACAGCGACTTTATTATTGGCGTCCGGGACTTTAAGGAGGATGTCATGCAGCACCGGTTTCTGGCGTCCATAATCGTGTACTTCTGAAACATTAGCGGGGAGGGAGAGCGATGTTATTCCAGAAGCGGATTTCTTGCAGCCTGTGCTTTCGCTTGTCACTGCTGACTGTGGTGTTGGTCGATTCCGCGGCATTGGCCGCGGACTCTCCGTCGTTCCCTGGCAGGCAGGCCGATCCCCCACGCATCATCAGCATGCCCACCAATCTCACCGGCGCCCCCGGCGATACGGTCGAGGCGGCCGTCAGCATCGACAATGCGGACGCAGTCCTCGGCTATTTTCTGCACATCACCTACGATGCAGCACTTCTATCCTATGTGTCTTTCGCCCGGGGAACTCTGACGGTGGATTGGGGCGACCCCGCCGCCAACATCCAGGAAGGCGTGCTCAGGTTCGCCAGTTCCGGCCGAGATGCCCTGAGTGGCCCGGGCACGTTGCTGATACTCACCTTCCAGATCCTCGAGACTGCCCCGGCGGGCGAGACTTCGCTGGTCTTTGATAGCGCCGAATTGAACGATGGCTCGATTGCCACGCTGGCCCAGAGCGGCCGAATCTCCATTATGGGCAGTGGCGAGGGCGAAGGCGAAGGTGAAGGTGAGGGCGAGGGGGAAGGGGAAGGCGAGGGGGAAGGGGAGGGGGAAGGCGAGGGTGAAGGTGAGGGCGAAGGGGAAGGGGAAGGTGAAGGGGAAGGTGAAGGTGAAGGTGAAGGGGAAGGTGAGGGGGAAGGTGAGGGGGAAGGTGAGGGGGAAGGTGAAGGGGAAGGTGAAGGGGAAGGTGAAGGGGAAGGTGAGGGGGAGGGTGAAGGCGAAGGAGAGGTGCCGAATCTTCAAGGCGCCGCAGAGGATTTGCTGGCCGACTTCAGCACCCTGGACGGCAACGCGGACGGGAAACTGTCGTTGCTTGAAGCGCGCTCCGCTGTGCCCGGATTGACGGATGCGCAATTTGCCGCGCTGGACGCGAACGACGATGACGGAATAAGCAGCAGCGAGTTGCTTGCATTTCTCGATACAGGCCCAAGCTGCCGGTGCCCCTTCATCCAGCAGCGCAGCTTGCAGGATTTTCTGGGAGACGCTTGACCCTCAGAAAGTCGCAAGACTAGGCTAAGCGTGGTGCCAACGAGTGCTCCCAACTCCCAACCACAACATGGGGATTACCATGACCCATCGTGCACGTCCGTCTGCTGTTGTCTTGTTCCAAACGTGCTTCGCGCTCGGTCTATGCTTTCTGGTGGCCGCCCAGGAAAATGAAGAAGATCGCAAGGGGTGGAACTTCTTGGAGGACCAGCTCTCGCTCGCGGCGGATTGTTCGACACCGCACACCGCCTGGGCCAAGCCCTATGCGGGCGGCACGATCCGCGTCCAGTTCTTCGCGCCGTGGTTTCAGGGCAGCACGGATCCGCGCGAGATTGTCGAACTGATGCAGCGTTTCGATATCGACGGTCAGGCCGCGTACCTCATGGGCAACCGCCTCGTGGGCGATGGCCATCCCGACTGGTATGGCGATGATGCCGAAGCCGGCACGAAGCGCGCACTCGCGTTCCTCGACAAAGGGGTCGACGCGATCTTTGTCAATCAGCTCACCCTCGACACGCTTCCCGCAGCGCTGCGCGAGAGAGTGTACACCCAGGTCGCCGCTGGCGCCGGCCTGGTGCTCGTGGGGGAGAAGGCCGTTTCCCCGGAAGGCGCGCAACCGCTCGCAAGCGTACCCGAGGGTCTCGCCCAGGGCGCTTACTACACGCTGGGGAAAGGCCGCATCGTGGTGCTTCCCAGCCGCTCCAAACTCGAATATCGCCTCGGTTGGGAAACAGAATTCGACTACCAAATGCAGGAGCAGGGCCGCGTGCTGCTTTGGGCTGCCAACCGCCTGCCTACGGCCTCCATCACCATACAGGCGCCGGCAGTGGATCACTCTGTGTTCCCCGCGGACACCATTGGCATCAGTACCGCCGGGTTGTCTTCTGACACCACGATTCGTGTGACGTTGCGCCGCGGCGACGGCATCACCACCGACTTGGGAACGGTTGCCGCCGGTGACTCCGCGTCCCGTCTTTCGCTACCCAGGTTGCGCGCGGGAGAATACCACGTGAACTGCATCGCAGCGGTCAATGGGCGCGTACTGACGTGGGCCACCACCCCGCTGACTATAACGGCCAACAGGAATGTGGACACCGTCGAGCTGCGCCAGGATTGGGCGGAAGCAGGTGATCGCGTTGCGGGCATTGTCCGCGTCACGGGTCCACTGGAACGCGCGGATCGACTTGAGTTGCGCCTGGTGGACAGCTGCGGCCGCATCTTGCGCCGTCAGGTGCTTGCCGCAGCCCCCGATGCCGTCCCCTTCTTGTTCACCGTCCCTGCCTGGGCGCCCATGTTGCTGCGCGTCGAGGCCGTGCTGATGGATAAGGACGGAGATGTCTCCAGCGCGTCTGCGTACCTTCGCGTGACCACGCGCAACCGCCACCAGTTCAACTTTGTGATGTGGAATTTCCCCGGCGGCGATCTCGCGCCCTACGGCGTCGAGAGCATGGTCCGCTACGGCGTCACCGCGTTTCTCCAGGGCGGGCCGCCACCGCTCTTTCTCGCCGCGCACCAGGCGGCCTACGTGCCCTACGCCGCCAGCTTCCGCGCCAGCAGCCACACGCTCACGGCGATGCTCGATCCCGACACGGGCCTGCTTAAGAGCGGCTGCGTGCATGATCCCGAAGCCATGCGCAAGAGCATCGAGGATTCGGTCGAAGGCGTGCGCGGCGCGCGGCAGCACGGCGTGCTGGCTTATTCCCTGGGCGATGAGAACGCCGTGCGCGCGTCGTGCCTGGGGCCAAAATGCCTCGAAGCCTACCGGCACTTTCTGCGCGAGATCTACGGCGATATCGGCGCGCTCAACCAAGAGTGGGACTCAACTTACGCATCGTTTCAGGAGATTGAGTTGCTTACCGAAGGCCCGCTGCCCGCGCCGGACGCGCCCGCCTGGTTCCGAGAGTATTTCGACGAACGCCAGACGCTGCATCGCACGGACAACGAAGGCGCCAAAGGCGAGACACTGGAACGCCAGATCGAATTGGGCAATATCAACGACGAGATGCGCGCATTGCAGCAGGACAACTTTGCCCGCTGGTATGATCGCCAGGCATTCCAGTGCTACACCTACGTTCAGTGGTGCAAACAATACCAGGACGCCTTCAGGTCAATTGACCCGCAGGCGTGGACCGGGTTCGAGGGCACCGACAGCTTCACCCTGCGCAAGCATACGACGCGCTCCCGCCAGGGCGGCGACCTCGACGCCTTCGTGCGCGAACTCGACTACTACGGCTCCTACGAAGGCCCCGGCAATGAAGTGATGCGCAGCATTGGGCCAAAGGGTTTCCCGATGGGAAGCTGGATCGGCTACACGCCCGATGTCGAGGAGTTACTCTTCAAATACTGGCAGCAGGTGGCCGACCGCATGAACACCATCCAGTGGTGGCGCTGGGACAACCTCGAAGGCTACAACGGCTACCTCGCGCCGAATCTGGCCCCCTTCCCGGCCACGCGCGCATTGTTCGACGATACGCAAGTTGTCCGCGATGGCCTGGGCGCGCTCATCATGGAAAGTGAAATGCAAGACGACGGCATCGCCATGCTCTACTCGATGCCCTCGACGCACATCGCCCATTTCGATGGCAACGAATCTTACGGCCTCTACAAGCGCGACCATGACCGCTGGCATCAACTGCTGCACGGCGAGGGCTTTCAATTCCGCTATGTCACGGACCGCATGTTGCGCCTCGGCGAATTCGACGATACGCGCTGCAAGGTGCTTCTGCTCCCGCTCGCCTTTGCCATGAGTCCGGCCGAAGCCGAGTACATCCGCGACTTTGTCCAGCGCGGCGGCACCGTCATAGCGGATGTGCGGCCGGCCCTGTACGATGGGCACTGCAAGCCGCTCGCGCACGGCCTGCTCAACGACATGTTTGGCATAGACCAGACGGGGAACCGCGCCGCGCGCGAAATCGATCGCATGTCCGTCGACGGACAACTCGAAGGCGAGAGCATTGCCATGCGCTGGGGCAATTGGCACGGGAAAGACATCTATCCCGCGATGAAGGTCGAACCCAACGTCGCGTTGACGACCGGTAAGGCCCTGGGTGACGCCGCCTTCATTCATTACTGGACCGGCCTGCGCGCGCCGGTGTGCATCGTCAACGAGTACGGCAAGGGTCGGGCAGTCCTGCTCAATTTCTCGGTATTTGACGCCCCCTGTGCGCCCTTGCTGCGCGGGCTGCTCGCCGCCGCCGGCGTCACACCCGCCATCAAGATAACGGTGGACGGCCGCTCACCCAAAGACGTTGAGATCTCGCGCTGGCGCACGGGAGCTATCGAATTCTTCATCCTGCTCGGCACGAAGACCGAAGGGGACGTGCGCGTCAGCTTGGCGCAACCGGGCCGCCTCTACGACATGAAGCGCCGCCTCGACCTCGGCTATGCCGCCGAGTTCACGACACTGTTGCGCCCCAACCGCGCCAGTGTCTTTGCCGTGCTGCCCAGCGCGCCGGCGCCGCCGCAAGTCACGCTCGCGGGGAAGGCCCGCCCCGGCGCCGTGCTCAAGGCCAACATCCGCGTTCCAGGCGCGCAAGGCGCCCACGCCATCATGCTCGCCGTCCTCAGACCAGACGGACAAAGGTGCGATGAGTTCCGGCAGCCCATCATCGCAACGGACAAGCCCGTCACGGTGTCCGTGCCCTTCGCCTATAACGATCCCCCGGGCGAGTGGCAAATCCACGCCATGGATATCTACACCCATCAAACCACCATAGCCACAACCCGTCTTCGCGACTGACCAAGCGGGAGGGCGGGCATACCCGCGAGCCGGTTGACGTCTCACACAATCCAAGTCATGCACGCCCACTCAACCAGAGGTCATCGCAGCCCGGTAATGTCTATGGGAACTGGATTCAGTTCGTCAAGGATGGCGGTAAGCGCATTATCATCGAGGGGGTAGACGATTTCGATCTGAATCATCCCTCGGGAGAAATCCGGGCGATACCCATAGTGTGTAGGATAATCGAACGGTGTCAGAGAGGCGTCAAAAACAGCAAGGCGGACAACTTTTTTGGGAAGTTCCTCAATTTGACTATATGTAATTGGAGCAGTTCTCAGGAGGGCCGTGCCCAAGATACTTCTCACGTAGATCGAATAATAAGCCAAGTGGGCAATTGCCATGTCCCCACCAGGCTGCTTGCTGAGTTCGTAGGCGGCATCGCGTTGATCAATCGCCACCTGCGTCAATCGAAGTATGTCTGGGTAGGCCGATTCCGTTTCGAGTGCCCCGGCTATGAGGCAGAGGGCGAGCACCTCGTTTCGCGCCCCAGGCAATCTAACGTGATCAACATCGCCTTCGTCAAGCATCCACCCAGGGACAACTCCTTTCGAACGATACTCAGCAACGGTCTTCTCCAGTCGCTCCCATTCTTGCGCATACAGTTGTTCGTAGCGCGAGAACGCCTCTGTGAAAATGGTACTCATCAGTGCTTCCCGATCAGAAGAGTTCATACGACGTAAGCCTTGAAGTACTTTGATAACGCGCCTATTGCTTAAGATAGTTGCGAGTTCATTCTCTTCAATATCGGTAACGAGCGGCACCTGTACATTGAGGGAACCCGCATCAAGCGAAGCGCCTGGCCATTGATAAAACGAAATGTCTGCTAGATTTGCAGTGCTTTCATCGAGTGTTTCGCTGCTTAAGGTAGCGATTTGCGCTCCTATTCTTGCCATGGTTTTCGGCATCCGAGAACCGGGAAGCGCAAGTCCACTTCAAGAACTCGGGCTCCCAAGTCCTGAGATTCACGTTGGTTCGCTGCCCGAGGATTTTGCATACGCGTGGTTGCTAACCGCACTGGAATTAGCGCTAAACAGACTACGATGAGGAGAAGCAAGAGCAAACTTGCGGCCAAGGGTCCGAGTCTTGAAGTCTTCATGACCCGTACTCCTCTCATTTGTGATAACCGGAATACTCAAAGACATTGCCTTCTAAATCCCTAAGCGTTCTATTGCTCCACGCCGTTGTCATGATAGGGCCGCTTATGAATTTTTCTTTAATATTCATAGGGCTATACCAAATTAAGATTCCGTGGTAATAGTTAGCCACCCATGATATTATTTGAAAAGAATGATTAGATTGAGGAAACATTTCAGAACCATCAAACTGATACGGGGCCTTTCCGTCAGTATCTTCACCGGGGATAAAATCATCGGTTATAAGAACGTAGACGCCAAAGACCGACTCTTCGACCCATAGATTGTTGCCGGTTGTTAGGCCATGACAGTTATATTGAGTGGTTGCCGTGCCGCTAAGTATATCATGATCTGGCAATTGTTCTTCATACCATGCTTCGCATGCTTGCTGAGAAATGCTTGGCGATGAAGCGACGGGGATGGGAAAGTTGAGCAATGCGTGCGAATGTGCAAAGCCGCGACCCTTCGAGCTAACGTGACCATCTTTCTGCATATACCCTGGGTTTTGCGGTATCCACAGACAAGCAGGTGTATGTACCGTAGTGGATCCAGGTATACCCGGATCCTTGAAGCGAACAATTATGATTGAATGGCCTGCAGCGGGGTCGCAGGCGCTGAAATCTAACCCTCCCTCGCCCTCCCCCTCTCCCTCGCCTTCCCCTTCCCCCTCTCCCTCACCTTCTCCCTCGCCTTCCCCTTCCCCCTCTCCCTCACCTTCTCCCTCGCCCTCCTCTCCCTCGCCTTCGCCTTCCCCTTCACCCTCACCCTCGCCTTCACCCTCGCCTTCACCTTCTCCCTCACCACCGCCACCGATGCTGTTGTCCAACGCGCTTTGGCTGTAGTTTCCGACCCGTTCGGCAAAAGTGCTGCCTGAACTATTGCCCCATTCATAGCTGTTGGTTCCGTTGTCGCCATCGGCGTCCTCGGCATAGGCGAGTGTTTCCTTGTTTTGCGTCTCGTAGTTCGTCCCATTGAGGGTCAGGGACCATTCCGCGGCCGCGGTGTCTTGGACGTAAGTGACGGAGCCCGCGTCACCGATGGTCATAAAGGCGGCCACCACGCGCTGCAAGCGTGCATCTAAACTAGACAGATCAGTCCCGGCGCGTGAGAGGTTGCCATCCCAGGCATTGTATGCGGCGAGATGTGAAACGCCGCCAGCGGCGGAGAAGTCGATGTGCAAATCCAGCAGGACAGTATTGAGAAGGGTGAGTTCGGCGATATCAGGAATTCCGTTGCCGGTGATTTGCCCTTCTTGCTTGAGGTTCTTGTCCCAGGTGGCTTCCTGGCCTTGCGCACCGAGTTCCGCGAGGAAATACTGGAAATCCGCATAGAGGTCGAGATTGGCAATCCCCGGCCGGTAGGCGAAGAGGCCGATAATCTCTTGCGATGTGTTCAATTGAAACGAGTGCGGGTTCTCTGGTTCCACGTGGCTGTCCGTGGTGAAATACCACTCATAAAAGTACCAGTCGGTGACACCGGAGGCGTTCAATGCGATCTGACTGCCCTCCAGGGCTTCGTACACCTGATTGCCTTCACCATCGGTATATGAATCCAGGATGCCGGAACCGCTCGCTGTCATTTGCACGCCCGTGGGACCGAAGCGGCTGAGCGTGAGGACGACGGGGTCGTAGGTGAAGTTGGCGGTGATGTACTTGTCGTTGTCCATCGTAATGGTAGTGGGATTCTGAGTTTCCGTTATGTCGCCGGACCAGCCTTCGAATCTGTAGCCCAGCGACACAGCGGGGACGGCGGTGAGGGTGACTTCGGCGCCGGCCTCGAAGGCCGAGCCTGCGGGGCTGACGGTGATGCTGCCCTGGCCCGTCGTGGCGAGTTCGAGGTTGTAGGGGCGGGTGAACCACGCGGTCACGGTCTTGTCGCCGTCCATGAGCACGCTGCTGGCGGCGGGCGTGGTGTAGATGATGTCGTCGTAGGCGCCCATGGTGTTGGGCCAGACGAGAAAGGCGAGGACGTTGCCTTCGAAGACGCTGGCGCTGCCGGTCGACAGAATCTCGACCGGCGCCTCCGGGACGGCATAGCGCCAGACTTCCAGATGCTCGCCGCTGGTGACCAACTCGGCGTAGTAATTGGTGTCCTCGATCGAGTCGGCGGCGGTGTTGGAGACCAGGGTCGTGTAGACGTAATTCGGGCTGGTCCCGGTGCGCTCGCGCAGCCAGGCCATGTCCTCCTGGAAATAGAGGTAGATACGGTGACCGTCGGAGGTGTTGTCGCGCAGTTGCAGCGCGCAGATTTGCGGCGTGGCCGTGCCTTCCGGCTTGAGCCGGTAGCGGAATTGCAGATCGAAATCCGAGTTCTCGAGCATCTGGTAGAAACTTTGCGCGCTGCTCGATAGGACCGTGTTGGTCATTTCGTAGTCCGCCGCAGACCACGTGCTGCTCTTCGACCAGTAGGGGTTCGAGGTGTGGTTCCCGTCGCTGAAGTCGTCCAGGAAGCCCATGAAGAAGTCGCCGTCCCAGCGTACGAAGGTGGAGCCGGGCTGCGGGACGGCGGTCAGGTTGACGATAGTCCCGCCGTCATAGGTGCTCTGGTCAGGGCTTCGGGTAATGCTGCCATAGCCGATGCCCGCCGTTTGCGTGGTTAACAGGTAGTCTTCGCCGGTCTTCGCGCGGCCCGGGCTGTGCCATTTCAGGTCAAAGGGGTCCCAGAGCCCCTCGGGCAGATCGGGCAGTTCCGGTACCTGCACGAAGACCGCGCTGAGGTTGAGATCCGCGCCCAGGGACACTTCCAGCGGGCTGTCAAAACCGGAGACGTCCCCGCTCCAGTGCATGAAGTCCCAGCCGGGTTCGGGCTGCGCCCGGAGTTGGAGCGGCGTCCCGGCGGGATAACGGTTTTCCGGATCCGCGGGAATCTGCGGGTCTACCGGCTTCACTTCGATGGCACCCCCCGCCGCGATGGCGGCGGTCACTTGGAAGGTGGATTTAACGGTTAAGCCGGGAACGGGGCTGGAAGCCCCGGCTACGGGGAGCATCGGCCGCGCCAGCGCGAGCGCAAACAATGAAATCAGCCAAAAACCCGCGTACCCCCCCCCTAA
>JACPGD010000160.1 GCA_016182645.1 Candidatus Hydrogenedentota bacterium
CAGGCCCTCGCCACCTGCACCGCCCAGCTCAGCCTCATGCTCCGCACCGGCACGTCCCTCGTCGATGCCCTCGATGCTCTGGCCGAACAAACGCAAGATGTCCGGCTTTACAACGTCCTGGTTTCCGTGCGCGGCCAGGTTGCCGGGGGCTCCACGCTGGCCGCTGCCCTTGGCGGTCACCCCGAAGCGTTCGACGCCTTCTACGTCAGTGCCGTCCGTTCCGGCGAAGCCACCGGACGATTGCCCGAGGTGTTTGCGCGGCTCGAGCAGACGCTGCGCAAGCGCGTTGAAATCCGCTCGTCCCTCCTGGTCGCCATGATCTATCCCACCGTCGTCAGCCTGATGGCCACGTTCGCGGTCATCTTCGTCATGACTTACGTCCTCCCGAAATTCATCGCCATCTTTAAGTCCAGCAATGTGCCCCTGCCCGTTCCCACCAGGATGCTGATGAGTATGTCCAATTTCCTGGTCTCTTATTGGTACATCGTGCTGCTCGCGGTCATCGTCCTTCCCGCGGGCACGTACCTTTACATCACCAGTCCCAAGGGGAGCCGGGTGTTTGATGGGCTGGTCCTGCGCCTCCCCATCTTCGGCTACCTGACCAACATGCTCCAGACCTCGCTGATGCTGCGCACGGTGGGCACCCTCATATCCTCCGGCGTCCCCTTGGTGGAGGGGCTGGAAGTAGCCCAGGAAGCCTGTAAAAACACCCGCTTTAAGGCCTTGATCCGCGACGTGTCCGCGCGCATCACCCAGGGCGAGGACCTGTCGGCGAGTTTTGGCCGTAGCGATCTCTTGGCGCCGACCATAAAACAAATGTTGACAACGGGCGAGCGAAGTGGTAATTTAGCGAAGGTCATGAACTCCATGGCCGAGTTCCTAGACGATGAGACCGACAAGCAGCTCAAGAAGCTCAGCGCCATCTTTGAGCCGCTGATCATCATCGCCATGGGCATTGTGGTGGGATTTATCGCCGTGAGCATCTTATTGCCGTTGTTTAAGTTAACGGCGGCGGCAAGAGGGGGTGCCTGATCGGCGGGCTTTCAAAAACGACAGGATAATGTTAGAATTCTGCGGAGAACACGAGAGATTGGCCACAGGAGAGGAACATCATGTCTAAGTCTAAGAGGTCCGGCGGCTTTACCCTGGTAGAGCTAATCATCGTCATTATCATCCTGGGCATCTTGGCCGCCCTGGCCATCCCCCAATTCACCTCCAGCACCGACGACGCCAAGCTCGCCACGCTGAAGGCGGATTTGGCGACGCTGCGCAATGCGATCAACTTGTACTACCACCAACACAGCAGCACCTATCCCACGGGCACGGCCGCTGTCGTCGCCACGCAGTTGACGCAATGGACCAAGGCCGACGGGACGGTCAGCGCGACGAAAGACGCGGACGGCGGATGGCTTGACGGTGGGTACGGACACCGGTACGTTGACGGCCGATGCTTCCCCGACGACGGGTTGGAAATACAGCAGCGCCACCGGCAAGATCATTGCCAACAACGCCTCGTACGACGATCTGTAAGCCATCTCCGGGCTTCACCCTGCTTGAGCTGGTCATCACGCTGCTGATCCTCGGGATCGTGGCGGCGATGGCTGTGCCCTTGCTCGCTTCCTCCCTGAACGAATCCAAGCTGGACGGCGCCACTTCCGCCGTGACGACCGCTCTGGAATACGCCCGCCTCAAGGCCATGAGCAATGGCCGCAATTTTCAGGTCGTCTTCGATACTACCAACGAAGACCTGACGGTCGAGGAGTATCAATACGACCACTTATCACAACTACAGAACCCGAGCCAGACACAGCTCCAGGGCGATTGGGTGGATTTTGCAAGCAGCTACGGCAACGCGCCCGACCCCCTGGATCCCGATTCCCTGAATGACTACATCGTATCCTTCAAGACGGAGCAGGCCTATCTCGGCACGGACCTCCTGTCCGCCAGCTTTGGCGGCAGCGACACCATCACCTTCGACACCGTGGGCACGCCGTCTGCCGGGGGGACAGCCGTTGTGCAACTGGGGGGACTGCAACGCACCATCACCGTCAACGCCACCACCGGCCAGGTCAGCACCAGTTGAGGGATGAGGGATGAGGGATGAAGGATGAAGATTGAAGGGGTAAAGAGGAAGATGGAGGAAGGAAGTGCAGAGGAGGAAGGATGAGGGACCAGGAACAAAGAGTGGACTGCGAAGTGAGAAGCAAGAAACGCGAAAGCACGCGCGGCGCACACGCACGCACTCCGCACTTCATCCCTCATCCCTCATCCTTCATCCTTCATCCTTCATCCCTCATCCTTCAGAGGTCCGGTTTCACGTTCGTCGAAGCCCTCCTCTCCCTCGTCATCCTTACCCTCATTGCCACGGTGGTGACGAGCGTCTACTACACCGGCCTCAAGACCTACGAGGTGCAGGAAAACATCTTCCAGGTGGACAGCCAGCTCCGCAGCAAGATGGAGTACCTCCTATCGCTGAATTTCGATCAGATTGTCAGCGGTTCACAGGCGGTGACCATTGGGGGCGTCAGCCAGACCCTGACCTGGACGGTGGCTAACCATGACATGGACGGCGATGCCGCCGCCGACGCGACAGCCAAGCAGATCGACATTTCCCTGGCCGGACATACCATCACCACCTTGGTGGCCGATACCACGGACAAGGTGTTTAAGCTATGAGATCGATGGGAGGAGGGAATATAGGACCTATACGACCTATATCTTTCGCTGGCATTACCCTCGTCGAACTCATCATCTCCGTGGCCATCCTCAGCCTGATCGCCGCCGCCGCTGCGGCGTTGCTTTCGACGGCCCTGCAGACCCAGGCCTATGCGGAGCAGCGCCAGAACCTGAACCGCGAAGCCTTTCAAATCATGACCCGCATCACCGAAGGGTTGCGCAAGACCTCGCACGTCATGGTGCCTAATAGCCATTCCGCCAACCGGCCCCTCCTCATCTTCAGTGCGAACATCAACCAGGATGGCGATGTCTACCAGTCCAACTCGCTTTTCCCGCGCTTCGACGAGGACATGGACGAGGACATGACCAACGACAGTCTCCCGGGCGTGGCCACCATTGACGACAACGGTGATTTGCTGACCGATTTGCTGTTGGATACAGACGACGATGAAGATCTTGCATTGAACGAAGACCGTTGGGACGGCCTGGACAACGACGGCGACGGCACTATTGATGAAGACGTGGGCAACGACGCCAGCGCGGACAATAAGGCCGGCGTCGGGGTCATCGATGACGATTGGGACGCTACAATCGACGAAGGCTCGACACAAGACGATGATGAAGACGCTGCGACCCAGGAAGACTGGTTTGATCCCATCATTTACACCTACAGCAGCGGCAGCAATACGCTGACGGAAAAGATCGTGGCCACGAACACCACGACCACCCTCTCCACTCAAGTCACCGCCTTCAGCGCCGTCTATGAACAACCGGATGCCAACGGCGGGCCGCGCCTCCTCATCACGCTGACGCTCACGGACACGGCCAATGAAAGCGTGACCTTCAGCGAGTACGTCTTTCCGCGCAACACCCTGCAGAAATGCGGCAAGAGGGTCCGCTAATGTGGAGTGCGGAATGTGGAATGCGGATTGGAGACCCTGAGCAGGCGTGTGACTCCCACCTGAATTCAGCCGTTGAACAACCTGCCATTGACCCGGGTGGCAGCTTTAAGCGCGATAGGGACTCACATTTTTTCAGGTCAGACTTGTGGACCGCTTACAAGGCTGCCCTCTACCGCAGGATGCGCCGCGTCATGGAGCAGCCTCAAGCGCGAAACAGACGGTTTGCCACACAACTCAGAGCACGCGTCGCGCTTGAAGCTGCCACCCTTGAGTTTGGGTGTGATTTAACTAGTTTCCGTTGTGGAAGGGCAGAAACCTCCGTCCTTCCGAACGAATGTGAGGAATCTCGCGATGCGATTGCCCAAAAATCAGACGGTTGTGGCATGAGATTCCTCACATTCGTTCGGAATGACCAAATCTTGGGCTTTCCGCAACAGAAACTAACTGGCGGATTCAGGTTCAAAGAAAACAGTGGCTTGGCGTATGTGGCGATCTTGCTTCTGTTAATCATTGTCCTGGCGTTGGGGTTCACCTTTCTCTTGAAGGCGAGCACGGAGGCGTCCGCCACGCTCTCGCATATCGAGGGGATTCAGGCCGAGTATCTGGCGGAAGCCGCCGCCAACAAGGCCGTCTGGCGCTTGCTGTACGATCCCACCATCCCCACCTACGCGGACGCCGTCACGGCGGACACCTACGAGATGTCCAACCTGAGCGCGGGCCGCTACGGTTACAATTTTCGCCCCCACACCACCACCACCTTCGCCACCGTGCGCGCGGTCGGTGTCGCTGGAGATGCCGTGGTGCGCGAGGGCTGGGTCCTGAACCTGAAGTACCTTCCCTTTGCCGGCATCCTGGCCGCCTACAGTGTCAATGGCACCAACATTCCGAAAGCGCGCAGCTTTGAAGACCCTTCCTTCGGCAATGCCGCTGATACGCTCAATGTCGGTTCCTCGACACATTGGTTGCAGTTGGCTGGTTCCATGAACAAGACTGAAGTGGTCATGGCGACATTGGATGACGGTAGCGACATCAACGTGGCGGTCTACGATGGCGCCACTTGGGGGAACAATTGGGAATTCACCACTTCCGCCGACAGAGCCCACCTGGGGGTCGATGTCGCCTACGAAAGCCTTTCCAGCGACGCCATGGTGGCCGGCCGGCACTCGACAGGCAATGACCCCTATTACAGCACCTGGAACGGGACGTCCTGGTCCGCCCGGACTGCAATCTCCAATCCTTACGGGAGCGGCGATGTCCGGACCGTGGTCCTCGCCTCGAACCCTCTGAGCGACGAACTCATCCTGGGGATGCTGACCTCCGGCAATGACTTAGTCACCTTTATTTGGAGTGGGTCAGCCTGGACAAATACCTATTATGTGAGTGCGAGCATCTCTGTGACACAATATCATCCTTTTGACATCTGCTATGAGCAAACATCGGGCGAAGCGCTGGCCACCTATGGGGTGTCCAGCAACGATTGGATCTACGCCAACTTGGGCGGCACGGGCACTATCAGGACGTTGGGAAACGATGCGCAGATTGTGCGTCAGGCCTCGGACCCCAGCAGCGACTACATCATTGCCGCCGCCGTCGACCAGGATAACGACCTTTCCGTGGCGGTGTGGAATGGATCAAGTTGGGTCTATGCGGCGGAAATCGAAACCAACATGAAGGCGAGCACTTCGTTCACGGTCGCGGTGGCTTGGGAAAGCAGCGGCGACGAGGCGCTCATCTTCTATGGCGAAAACGGCGTAAATAATCTGCGCTACCGGCGCTGGACCAAGAGCACCGGAACCCCGGGCAGTGAGCAAACAGGTCCGAGTACCGGACAGAACATCGAGTCCATTCAAGCCTTGACAATTCCCGAGGAGGATCGGATCATCGTGCTCACGGGAGATACCAATGATGACTGCGAGTTTAACCTGTGGGAAGGCGATGCGTTCTCGGCAGACCCACCGCTAACGTTCACGAATTCGTTGTACAATACGCCGCGCCAGTCCTTCGACTTGGCCGCGACGGTTCAGTATTGACGTCGATGGGCCTTCGGGCCGGGGAGCAGGCACTGGGTGAAAGAAGTCAGAGCAGCAGGTCCCGTGGGAGTTCACGTCCACAGTGGCTACCTCTATGCCGCGCAACTCCAACAGGGAGCGGGGCGCGAGGCGGTCACTGCCTGCGCTGAATTGCCGGAGAATGCCCCCGGCGCGCTGCTTGGCGGGCTAAGACGGTTATTTGACTCCGGGCCCTTCCGCGGAAGACGCGTGGTCACCGCCCTTCCGGCCGCCGACGTCGAGGTGCGCCCCCTGCGCTTGCCGCCCGGCATCAGCATCAAGGACGCCGGTTTCCGCCAGGCGCTGCTGGCGGAGGCCCGCAGTTCGCTGCTGTATGATCCCAACGAGGCCGTGCTGGATTACCTCCCGTTTCCGGAGGAGGCCACCGATAGCGAGCAGCGCCACACCGTGCTCCTGATCTCCAGCCGGCGCGAGCGCGTGAACCGTTTTCTGGCCACGTTCCGCGAGGCCGGGCTGCGCTGCGAGCACCTGGAAGTGGCGCCCTGCGCGGCCACGCGCGCCTTGGGCAAACGCTCCGGGTGTTACGCTATGGTCGATATCGACCGTCATCAGACGGTCATCTCGATTGCCCAGGAGGGGTGCATGAGGTTCAGCAGGACGGTCAAGTCCGGGTACGATGTCTGGCGGCAGGCATTGTGCCAGGCCATGGACCTCGCGGAGGAAGTCGCAATCGACCTCTTGTGGGAACACGGCGTCGCGCCGGACGGGGAACACGTCTATGACCTGGAACGGGCCTTTGCGGCGGAGCCGGTGCAACCCGGCGCCGTCAGTACCAAGGTCTTCGAGATTTGCGGGCGCGGCATGGAGAACCTCGTGAAGGAGGTGCGGCGGACCATGGATTACTTTGCGCTGCTGCCGGGCGGCGGCGCCGTGCGCGAAATTGTCTTGCTGGGCGACATCCTGCCCAAAGGCCTTGACCAACTCTTTGAGTTACGGCTGAAGATGGATACCGTCATCGCCACGCCCGAACGCTTGATCCGTCTGGATGCCCCCCCGCCCTTGCAGCCGCAGGCAAGGGAGCGTGCCCGGGCCGAACACCGTGCAGCCGCCCGGTGGACCGTCGCCACCGGTCTGGCGATGCGAGGGAACTGAAGTGAAAGACACCATCGACCTGATGCCGCGAGAGGTAACGCAGCAGCGGAACGTGCGCAGCCGTATGGCGACCTGGCTGCTCCTCGGCGGCGCCCTCCTGGTGGCCGTCGTCTTTTCCGCGGTCTCCATGGCCCTCCGCGCGGGGAGCGTGGCAGCCGCCGTGGCGCCCTTGCGCGAGCAGATCACCACGCTGCGTCAAGCGCGGGAACAGGTCAAGCCGCTCAGCGAGCAATTGCGGACAAGCCTGGACAAACAGGCGCTGGCCGCCAGGCTACTGCAGGAGCCGGCCTGGTACGCCTTCTTCAGCGATATCTCCGCCGCCGTCCACAGCCGCGTGTGGATTTCTTCGATCATGGCCGAGCAACTCCTGGACAGGCGGAAGGCGAACAGGATCGCGTGGATTTTGTGTTGCAAGGGGTCCTGGCCACGGGAGGCAGGGAATAGCCATGGCGGCGCCGTTGCCTAAAATGCGTGGGAGTGATTGGGCCGCGGTGGCGGGTGTGGTGGTGGTGTTGATCGTGGCCGCGTATGTACTGATCGGGCTGAGCGTCCGGAAGATTGGCCGCCTCAACGACGAGGCCGCGCAATTGTCATCGGAGTTGGAGGGATTGGTCCGGCTCAACGATGCCGTCCGCTCCGCCGAGCGCGTGATCGCCGCGCTGGATCAGCAGCGGGAGTCGTTGGCGGCCCAGATCCCATCCGCCATGGACTCGAGCCAGTTTTATGGCGCCCTGACCGATGCCGCCGCGGCGACGGGAGTGACCCTGGAGCGGGTGCAGCCTTCAGGCCTCCACAAGACGGCGGAATATGTCTATCAACCGCTGGAGATCGACGCTTCCGGGGCGTTTCCGAAGCTTTATGAGTTTGTTTATCGTGCAACGCATCAGCCCCGATTGTCGAAAGTGGCGCGGATGAACCTGACGGCAACGGAAGACCCGGGCCTCTGCAAATTGGCCCTGACGCTGCATATCTACGCGGCGGCGCCTGAGGCGGGCGGATGAAAAAGAAGCAACCCAAGAGCCTGATCCCCAACAATATAGGGGTGCCCATCGCCATCATTGGCGCCATCATCCTGGTGGCGATCATCCTGTGGCAGTTCGTGTTCGCTAAGAAGGAGCCGCGCCCCGAGAGCGCCGCCGCGACCGCACCTGCGGCGGCAGTGCCCGCGGCCCCTCCCGCACCCGCCGCCAGCATGGCGTCCCCCGCCACAACAACCACGGCCGCGGACACGCCCGAAGCCGCCGCGCCGATCCCCGCGACACCGGATGAAGCCGATCTCCAGGTATTGCAGGATCTGCTGAAAACGGCCCAGGCATATCTCGTCGAGCCTGCGGCCGGGGGGGCCGCCATGCCGCCGCTGGCCGCGAACCCCTTCTCGCCGCTCGCGCCCGTGCAAACGACCGCGCCGCCGGTGCCGGAAGGGATGCCGTTGGACACGTGGCTGGTGGAAGGGGCGGCGCCGCCGGAAACACTCGAGAATTACCTCGGGGAGCCGCCGGGCGCGCCGGGAGAAGAACGGCTGACCCGGAAGGAGCAGGAACGTCAACTGCGGCTGGAAGGCCTGCTGCTTTCGGCCACTATTACCAAGAATGGCTGGGGGATGGCCATCATCAACGATGTCTGCTATCACCTGGGCGAGGAAATCGAAGGCTTCACCATCAAAAGGATTGACGAAAAGCGGGTTGTGCTTCAGGATGATGTGGGAGAAACAGAACTTTTCCTGGCGCCGCCCTACGGCACGCCGCCAAGAATGCAGACGCCCGTGCCCGCGGAACGGGAGGCGCCTGAAGAAGCTGAAGTAGAAGAGGCGCCAGGACTCAGCGAACAGGCAGAAGTGACAGAACCGGCGGAAGAAACAGAACCGTCGGAAGAATTAGAAGACGCGGAAGACGCGGAAGCAGAAACGGAAGAAGGCAAAGTACCCGCCGTGGCCGGTGGTTTAACCGACAGTACTGGGGAACCCAACTCGTGAACAGGTGTAAGAGATTCATGGCGCTCGCGCTGGCGGTGGTCCTGGTGGCCTGCGTGCCCGGGCAGGCGCAAGAAACCGCGGCCGTGCCCCCCGCGATCACGGCTCCCGTGGCGGCGAGCGGCGACCGGATCACGGTCAACGTGGTCGATCAGGAGATTGCCGCGCTGCTCCGGCTCATCGCCGAATCGCAGCGGGTCAATATTATCGCCGGTCCCGAGGTGACCGGCACGGTCACCGTGAATCTTTACGATGTGCCCTTCGAGGAAGCCCTCGCCGCCATCCTCAACGTCTCCGGATATACCTGGTACCGCGTGGGCTCCATCATTTATGTCACCACCGAGGAGGCGCGCGGCGCCATGGCGCCCCAGGTGAGCGACATGCAGGTCCAGACGTTTTCGCTCAACCATCTCGAAGCGAAGCCGCTCGTGGAAATGCTCGCGCCGCTCTTGTCCAAGGGCGGCAACGCCATGGAAGGCATGAACCGCAGCCTCGTGGTGGTGGACATGCCCGAGCGGCTGGCGCTGGTCTCAAAAATTATCGCCGAAATGGACCATCCCCAGCGCCAAGTGCTCATCAAGGTCTATATCATCACCGTCCAGCGCGACAACAACCTCAACATTGGCACGGGGTTCGACTCGTTCCCCTTCGACCAATATCCGCCCCGGCCCAGTCCGGACACGGGCGAAGTGGACCTGCGCGAAGTGCCGACGGGTAACGGCCTGTTCACCGGCACGCTGCAAAAGGACTTCCGCGCGTTCGTTCAGGCGCTCGACAGTGCCACCGACATGGAAATCCTCGCCTCGCCCCAGATCCTGGTTCTGGACGGTGAGACGGCGCGCCTCCAGGTGGGCGACCGCCTCGGCTTTCGCATCACCACGACCACGGAAACCGCCAGCCTCGAGAGCGTCGAGTTCCTCGAGGTGGGCACCGTGCTTGAGGTCAGACCCACGATTAGTGCGGACGGTCTCGTCCAGATGCAGATTACGCCCAAGGTCTCGAGCGGCCTCATCAACAACGACGGTCTACCCAACGAAAGCACCACCGAAGTGAAGACGAGCATGCTGGTCAAAGACGGCCAGACCGTCATTATCGGGGGCCTGCTGAACGCCACGCGCCAGCGCGTGAAATCGCAGGTGCCCTTCCTGGGCGATCTGCCCCTGGTGGGCAAACTCTTCGGCAAGACGAACTGGATCGACGACGAGAGCGAGGTGGTGGTCTTTCTGACGCCGTTTATCACCGGCCCGGAGCCGTCTCCGGAAATGACGGAAAAGATCGAGGACGCGAACCAGCGCTGGGAAAAGCTGGAAGAACAGGGTATCATCGATCCCGAAACGAAGGTGTTGAAGAAGAGTCCCACCAAGCGCTGGCGCAACTTGTTGCAGCAGCGCGGCGCTTTCCCCGTCCACGGCGCGCCAGAACCCGAGACCAGCGAGGATGCGGCGCCACAACCTTAACCCAAGCAAAACACAACTCAGTCCACATCGACCGAAGCACCTTCATCCTTGTCCATTCTGTCCACTTCGTCCATCCCGTCCATTTCCCCAACAGGAGGGACCAACATGGCCCGCAAGCTCATCTCACTCTGGTCCGCAGGCTTGGTGATTGCCTTCGGAGCAGGCGTTTGCTGTGGCGCTTTCTTCACCCACGCGCCGGCGCGCGCCGCCCAGGAATTTAAGCCCGAAAACGTGAAGAGCGTCCCCGACAGTTTTGTCCTCGGGAACAACAAGAATTTTGCCGCGCTCAACGAGTTGCTCAAGGTCAACATCGAAAGCCAGAAGCGCCTGGAGGCCATCGAAAAAAACACGGCCGCCATGGTCGGCCTGCTAAAGTCGCAAAAGGCGCCGCGCTGACGGGCGCGCGATTATCCGGAGCGCGGACATCCTTGTCCGCGTATTACCCCGCGCCGATTACGGTGAAGGTCTGCGCCAGCCATCCGTCGCCGTCCTGCACCTGGATGCGCAGGCTATGCTCGCCAGCCGGCAGGATCGCGTCGTCCCGATAGTCTTCGCTCCCCAACAAATACGGCGGCCCTTCGCATCGGTGGGCGAGCGCGCCGTCGAGATAAAACTCCATCGGCCCTGGCGCAACACCCTCGGTCCACACGCGCAACCGCTCCCACGAGTGATACTCCGGCCCCGGATCGGAGGGGATGGACAGATAAATCCCTTTGCTGCGCTCGGGCCGTTGCCTTTCCTCTTCCGCGAGGTACGCCCGCACGCTCCCGCCGCGCGTCAGCAGCCGCATGGCCCGGCGGTCCCCGGGCCGCCCCAGCAGGCGTCCATCCGCCTGATAGACGTAGATGCCGGGCACGCCCAAATCATAGAGTGCCTGGACGCGCTGCAAATACGGCCCGGGGAACTCGAGCCCCCAGGTCAGCGCGTCCACGCACGGCAGCAGCGCCGTGTTCGTTCCCTTCACCGCTTCGGCATACGGCGCCATGTCAATGTGGTGATGGCGCCCCTGGATGTTGCTCGGGCACAGGTAGTCCACCCAGCCCTCGTGCGCCCACCGCGCATAGTCGAACATTTCGTACTGCCGCACGCCCGTCCCCGGGAAACGGACCAGCAGCGGCACGCGCTGGCCGCGTTGCGCCGAAAACTCGTCCGCCAGGGCGCGAATCGCCGCCAGCGCGGTATTGCAGGTCTCCGCGTTATCGATGGTTTCCGGATAGCGGCAGAAATCAATCGAGATAGATTCCGCGCCCAGTTCGAGGGCCTCGCGGTACAGACTGAGCACGTAAGCGCGCACTTCCGGCACCTCGAAGCGCAACGCGTGCCCGCGCAGCCAGTCCGGATGTTGCTTCGAGATATCGCCCTGCAGCGGCGTGCCCAAATAGCAGGCACTCGCCCCAAAATTCGCCGACGCCTTGAGGCCCAACTCGCGACAGTAGCGCAATTCGGCGTTCAACGTGTTCGTGTACTGCTGCATCCGCCCCACGTTGTCCGTGTGCGGCTGCACGTCGCCCGGCACCGGATCGCCAATGGTCGAGTAGAGCAACTGGTCGGTCAGTTCCGACTCGTAGACCACCTTCATCCCGAAGCGGCCAATCTGAATGTCCACCAGCGAGATACCCGCCTCCGCGTACGGCACGAGCCATTCGCGGTGCTGCAGCGTCCGGAAGACCGGCTCGATAAACGCCCAGGAGTACGGCTCGAAATAGCCCGCCACGAACTTGTCCTGCGGATATTGATACACCGCCTCGAGCGCCGCCACCGTCTCCGCACGCAGCGGGACCAGCTTCACGTAATCCACGTGCCCCGCCACCCAGCCGGTGTAGTCATAGGGCAACTCGAGCACCAGCCCCTGATGGTCCAGCCGCGCCCAGCGCCACAGCACTTCCTGGTATGGCTTCGGGCTTGAGAGCGGATCGCTTTTCTCGTCCCCGGTCAAGCGCAAATCGATGCCGCCATGCTTCGACCAGGCGTACACAAAGATCGCATACATGCCGCACAGATCCAGCGCATGGGCCAGCGGCGGCAGTGGATGCGGCTCGTTCGGCGGTACATACAGCATGTTGCCAAACGTCGCGCAGTCCTCCGCGGAAGCATTCGTCTGCCACTGCCACAGATGTTCCTTGCCCTCCTGCGTCACCGCGTCGCGCGTGATCACCTGCGTCCAGTCTTCGATATAGACCACGTCCCGGTTGTCCGCCTGCAGCCGCACCCCATACTCCGCCAGCGGCCGCTTGTCCTGCGATTCGACGCTGATCCGGAAGTCAACGTCCACCATTCCCTCCGCCTGCGCGTCCGGATACGGATTAAACACCACCGTCCGCGTCAAGCCCGCCGCCCGCCGCTCCACCAGCCGCCCCTCGAGCCACGCGCCCCACTCCGGCGCGCGCACCAGCCGCAGCGCCGTCTCCGACACATTCGGCATTACCTTCGCCGGCCGCCACACCCGCTCCACCCCCGCCACCCCCTCCACCTCTTCAACATGCGGCGCCCAGGCGCACAGAACGTTCACTTCGTCCCCTGCCTCGACCGGCACCGGATAACTCACCCGGAAATAGCGCGTTACCGGGTCCACCGCCACTCCAACTTCCACTGCACCTGCCGCGGACAGGACCAAGATGGAAACTAGAATCAAAATGTGTTCACGCATTCCCGAATCCTCCGCGGCCCACTCCGCCCGCCGATTCTCTTCTTCCAGCCTTCCAGTTTTCCAGATTCTAGAAGATGAATCTGGCAAGCGGAAGACTGGGAAGGGGTCTTGCTTCCGCACATGGCTGGGTGCTCGGAAGCCCCGCGCCTTCCAGGCAAAACCCCGAAGGGAAACACAGATCCTTTACTTGCGACCCCCGCCAACTGGCGATAGAATGAACGCACTTCACGGGAAGCACAACTTCCCGGGCAAGTGCGTTCCAAAGTACAACTTAGTACAACTTGGGAACGGGAGGGAACGAACGAGAGGGAGTTGATTCAGGAAGTATCTACCATGAAAATACGTTGGAAGGTCTTATCTATCGTTGTGTTTCTTATCAGGGCCGACGCAGAGATCGTGAATTGGCATGCGGAATGGTCACCCCGCTCAGGCCATGCTCTTGTAGTTTTTGAAGACAAGATGCTTCTAATGGGTGGTATTACAAGTAATGGTCTCGTTAACGATGTATGGAGTAGCAGAGATGGCATTACGTGGTCAATTGAGGCGACAGAGGCGGAGTGGGCACCACGCCAAGACCATAAGGTAGTTAGTTTTGACGGGAACCTCTATCTTGTTGGTGGTTTTTCGACTTTGAGTACTGGAGCAGATGTTTGGAAATCGAAGGATGGGAAGAGTTGGACAAGAATACTGGAAGACGCGCCGTGGGGAGTACGGGCGTGGCATGAATGTGTTTCTTTCAAAAAGAAACTTTGGCTCATCGGCGGGATGAGCGCGAGTAGCGAGGAAAAGATCTCAGGTGCATCTCTATCATCACCGACACTTACGAATGACGTCTGGAATTCTTCTGATGGCATAGTCTGGACATGTGTAAGTGAGGCGGTGGTGTGGAGTCCCCGTTTTCGGC
>JACPGD010000161.1 GCA_016182645.1 Candidatus Hydrogenedentota bacterium
AGTGATTTGCTCAGCCGCGCTTGGACCATCTTCACCAAGAACGCCGTACCCTACGTGGCCGCAGTCATCGTGGTAGGCCTCATCATCGTCGTCGCCAATGCGATCGGACTTCTTGTTCATCAGGCGGTGGGCACCATGCTTACCATACTGGTGATGGGGCCATTGGCCTTGGGCCTGTGTAAGATGGGGCTGACCGGGGCACGAGGCGGGGTGGTTAATTTTGCCACACTGTTTGAAGGTCGCGAAAATATCGTGAATGCTACGCTGGCGAACCACTTCATCTCGATCTTTGTTGCCATTGGTTTTGTCTTTTGCTTCCTGCCCGCGTTCCTTGTCAAGGCCCTCTACCTCACCACCTACTTCTTCATGCTGGAAGGGCCCAAGGACTTCTGGGGCGCCATGGAAAGCAGCCGGAAGTTTGTCATGTCCAACTTTGTGCAGTGGCTTATCGTCACAGTCGTCGCGGCGGTGCTGAACATCGCGGGCGTCTGCCTGTGCGGTGTGGGCGTGCTCGTGAGCATGCCAGTGACCGTCATCTTTATTGCACTCGCCTATGACCAGCAGCGCCATGGCGGCGCCACCACCGTGAGCGCCGAAGCGGTTGAATGATCGACCAGCCCCAATACCCAGAGCGGGTTACCTTTCGCACGGCAGAACTGCTGAGCACCTCGTGGCAGGGATTCTCGCGTAACTTCGCGGTCCTGTTCTTCTCTTACCTGCTCTTCAGCCTCATCAACGGCTCGATAGGCCCCTTTCTCGTTGGGCCGCTCTGGTATGGACTGTGCCTGCAATCCTTAAATGCGGCGCGGGGCGAATTGGTGACCTTCGAGCAATTCTTCGCCGGGTTCAACAAGTTCCTCCCCACCTTCGCCATGGGGCTGCTTATGAGCGCGGCCTGTCTCGCAGGCTTCCTCGTCCTGATCGTGCCCACCTGCGTTCTGGCCTACCTGGTTTTTGATCCCTACAACCGTTTCCCCTTTATCCTGATCACCTCCTGCGGCGGCGCCGCCACCCTATTACCCACCGTCGGGGTCGTGCTGTTCTATGGCCCCGCCGTGCTGTTCATGCATGAGTACAACCTTGGGATGTGGGACGCGCTCGAAGCCAGCCGCGCGATGGTCTGGCGCAACCTGAAACAATGGTGTGAACTCTGGGCGGCGATCACCCTGCTCCACTTGGCCGGACTACTCCTCTGTTGCGTCGGCGCGTTCTTCACCACGCCCTGGATGATTGTCGGCCTCGCCGAAGGCTTCCGCCGCGAGCAAGCGGCGCTGCAAGCAGCCAAGCCTGTCTAACTTGTCCGACCTATCTGACGCGTCAGACCCGTCAGACTCGTCCTATCAGTCCGATCCGACCGATCCGTCCGATTGCCCCCTGCGTTTTTCACCCCACCCCCAGCGCCTCATCAATAATGTTCCACAGATCCATCATCCCGAGACCTGTCACGCTCGACACCGGCAGGATAAGTGCTTCCTCATCTAGTACGAGTGTTTTTTGAATGGTTTTCATCTGTTTTTGATGCTCAGATCGCTTCAATTTATCCCATTTTGTCGCCACGATAAGTGTTGGTTTTTCTGCTTCCTCTAAAGTTTCAAGCATAAATACATCATTTTCTGTTGGTTTGTGTCGTGCGTCCACCAGCGCCACTACTAAGCGCAACGTTGCCCGTTCCCGCAAATACGCCACCATCACCTGGTTCCACTTTTTTTTCAGCGCCAACGGCACCTTCGCATAGCCATAGCCCGGAAGGTCCACGAAATAGCACGTGCCGTTCACATCAAAAAAATTGACCGTCTGCGTCTTCCCCGGTGTCCCGCTCGTCTTGGCCAGGCCGTTCCGGCACAGCAGCTTGTTCAGCAGGGAGGACTTTCCAACGTTAGAGCGCCCGACAAACGCGATCTCCGGCCGCCGGTCTTTCGGGTAATCCTCCGGGCGCAAGGCGCTTTTAACAAATTCTGCTTGTACAACTTTCATAGAAACTCTCTGGGTAAGATTTGCTTCATCTTATCACGGTCAAAGACGTTTCTCAGAAACCGCTCGCTTACCAAATGCACTCGTGCAACGTCTTATTGCAGAATGACGAAACCCGAACGCAAGAGGGGACACCCAGTGAATGACCAGCACCTGATACAAGCTTGGGTAAGCGGCCGCGATCCGGACGCGTTCAAATTGCTGTGCGACCGTTATGCCGGTCTGGTCTATGCCACCAGCCTGCGCGTCCTCCGGAACGGCCCTGATGCGGAGGACATCTCCCAGGAATGCTTTGTCCGCCTCGCCCAGGCAACGAACGCCTTTCGCGCCCCGCTGGGGGCGTGGCTCCATCGGGTAACGGTCAACCTTTGCCTGGACCGCATCCGCTCTGAATCCTCCCGCCGACGCCGGGAAGAGCACTATGGGAGCCAGACTTCCGAGACGGTTGAGCTGACCTGGGATGATCTCAGCGTTCACATTGACGCAGCCATTAACGCGCTGCCGGAGACGCTGCGGGAAACGGTGCTCCAGCACTACATGGAGGGGCGTACGCATCAAGATATTGCAGATCGGGAAGGCGTTTCGCGCGCTGCCATCACGCAACGCACCCAGCGGGCGCTTGCCCTCCTTCGCGACAACCTGAAGCAACGGGGTATTGTTGCGCCACTGGCTGTCCTTTCCAGCCTGCTCCCCACGGGCTTGGCGGAGGCGACCCCCATTCCCGCCACGCTGGCCCAGCGGCTTTCCAAACTGGCCATGTACAGCGCGGCCACCCACAGCACCAGTTCCGGCATTGCCGCGTGGCTGCTGTCCGTCAAAGGGATGGCCTCCATCGCCACCGCAGCCGTTCTGCTGGGCGTGGTAGTGCTTGCTTGGGACCGCTTGGGGACGCAAGTTTCCCCGGAAATCGATGCTGCCCTGCCCGTGGCGTCGGCAACGGCCCCCGAGGGGGAGCAAGCATCCACCCCGCCGCTGGAGGAAGTGACGCCGGCCAGCGCGCCCCTCACTCCGCCGCCCCCGGCCCAAGCCGTCGCTCCGGACACCGGCATTGTGGTAACGGGCGTGGTGCGGGAGCAGGAAACCAAACGCCCCCTTCAAAACGTGAAGCTCGTCTACCAGAGGGACGATGGAAGCCAGGAATTCAGCTATTCGGACGAAGACGTGTTACGGACCGACGCCGAAGGCCGATACAAGATCACCGGGCTGACGCCGGGGACCTACAAGCTGCTTTGTATTGCAGACTGGCGCACGCAAGATCCCGGCGACGTGCAGGAATATCCCGTCACCCTGCGCTTCGCGGGAAACCGCTCGCTCCAGCACTTTCAAGTGAATGAAACGTCCGAGCAGACCGGGCCCAACTTTGAAGCCATCCTCGGAGAGGCAGTGTCTGGGACGGTGCTAGATGCAGCAGGTAATCCAGTGGCGGAAGCCAATCTCCAATTGCAGATCATGAAGAGCAGCGTCTATGTCGATGCCACCACGGACGAGCGTGGCTATTTCAAGGTGGGCGGGTTTCCCCTCAGCGACCAACTTTACCTCGCCGCCAGCAAGGGCCGTCCCTCAAGCGTCCTCATGGAAGCGAATGGCGAGGAGAAGCTGGTACGGCCAGAGCCTGGTGTTCTCGTGAGCGGGGTGCTGGGGCCGCTCGTGGTCAGCCGGGGTGGCTTGACCGGTGTTGAAGTCATCGTCCAGAAAGGTTCCTCCGTGGCCGGGCGCCTGTTGGATGAACGGGGAGCGCCCCTCGCAAAAGCTTCCGTGATGGCGAGATCGAACACTCAACAATTCTTTGGTTCCCGCTTCGATATGACGGATGACAATGGCGATTTCTTCTTTGTGGGACTGCCGGGCGCAGTCTACGACTTGGCCTGGAACCGGCCCGATCCGAAACAGCCTAGTGATTACCCGTCCTGGACGCCGGGAGAAGCGGAGGTGCTGAAACGCATCGAAGTGGATTGGGACGACCACGTACAGGGCCTGGTGCTAAAGGTGGCCGCACCCGCCATCCTGGAGGGCGGATCCATTACGGGGATGGTGCGTGACACTAGGGGCAAACCAATTGGTGGGGCGACTATTCAAGCGATTCATAACCACGAGAGCTATGAGTCTCTCTCCAAGACGGACGGTTCGTTCGTCGTGGCCCAGGTTCCCTCCGGCAACTGCATTCTTCGGGTGAGCCATCCCGCGTATTCGCCCTTCTACGTCTCAGAGGAGATTGCCCCTGCGGGTGCAACGGGTCTCGATATCGTTCTCGAAGATACCGGCGTGCTCGAGGGCCAGGTCCTTTCCGCGGAAACGCGTGAACCGGTACCGAGTTTCCAGATTGCGGCCCGCTCTTGGTACGGCGAGGCGAAACTAGTGAACGATGAAGAAGGGCGCTTCCGCCTGGAGCGTGTTCACAGCGGCGTAAACGCCATCCTCGCACAGGCTGAAGGCTTCGCCGAATCCCAGACAGAACTGGAGGTTGCACCCGGCGCCACCCAGGAAGGTATCGTTGTCTTGCTCGAACAAGGCAACAGCATCGCGGGTCGCGTGACCACCGACGAAGGTCTTCCCGTTGAGAATGCGGTTATTTTTTATGACCGCGTCCCGCAAGTGCCTGATCAGAGAGACGCCCTGGCGCTTGCTCGAACGGACGGCCAGGGGCGCTTTACGCTCGATCATTTGGACAAGCCCAAGGGCGCGCTGGCAGCGTGGCACGACGGATTCCCGCCAGGTATCGGCTACTTTGACGAGGGGACGAGCGAACTCCTCATAGAACTGACCACCCACCTGGGAGCGGTGCGCGGAAAAGTCCTGGCGGCAGGGGAACCGGTGGCCAACGCGAAGGTCTCCTTGCTCGGAATGATGTTCATCGACGTGTCTGGCGTGGATTACAGCACGCACACTCCCGCCGACGGGACGTTTGAGTTTCGAGTGGTACCCGCGGGCGCCTACCGCCTCTTTGCTTGGGTGACACCGACAGATTCCTCCGCCCCGACCGACAACCTCCGGCAGGAGATCCTGGTGGAAGCGGGACTCGAAACAGAAGTGCTGATGGAATTTCCTCCGGCTGTCAGCACCATTCAGGGCAACGTCACGTTCCAGGGCGCTCCGCCCGCATCGGGGTTAGTCATGATTGATCTGGAGACGGCGAACGGCGGCCAGCAATACGTCGATCAGCTCGACGCGGAAGGCGCCTTTTCACTAAAGAAGGTCGCCGCAGGCCACGCGGAACTATCAGTGATGGTCATGCCCGGAGAAGGGCAGAGCGCCAAACATCTTGAGGAGTTCCAGGTGGGGCCGGAGCAGGAAATCTTCCGCGATATCCACCTTAACATTCACGGTACGATCAGTGGCACGGTTTCGGGCATGCCGGACAATAAGCCCCTGCAGGTGGTCGTCGTCCGCGGCGCCGTCCAATTGCCCGCGATCACCCTCCCCGAGATTGTCGAGGTCACCAAGGAAGCCGTGGCCCAGACGCTGGTGAAGGAGGGCGGGGCGTTTCAACTGCCCGTGCTCGCCACCGGCGAGTACACCGTCATGTCGTGGTATGGGACCCCGCCGCTTGAGGTGGACGCAATCGCGATGGCGCCTTGCACCATATCGGAATCCGGGGAATCACCGCAGGTCACGCTGGTGCTGCCGCGGCCCTGAGCCGCGATTTCGCGTGCCTCTCCGGTCATGCCCCACGCTTCGCATGCTATACTTACGCCCTTCGGGAGCTTCAGCCATCCATGATTCTGAAACCTCGTGTCCATATTTGCGGCATCGGCGGCACGGCCATGGTGGCGGGCGCGCGGCTGGCCCTGGAGGCAGGCTGGGACGTGCGCGGCAGCGACGGCGTGCTTTACCCGCCGGCCTCCGAGATGGTGGCCGCGCTGGGGGTGCCGGTGGCGGCGCAGTATGCCGCGGAGAACCTGGATTGGCACCCGGACGTTGTGTTGATCGGCAACGTGCTTAGCCGGGGGAATGTTGAGGTGGAGGCGGTGCTCGAACGGCGGCTGCGCTACCAGAGCCTGCCCGAGTGGATGAAAGAGCATGTGCTCCGCGCGCGCCGCCCGGTGGTGATCGGTGGCACGCATGGCAAGACCACAACGACCGCGCTGACCGCGCATGTGCTGCAACAATGCGGATTCGACCCCGGTTACATGATCGGCGGCCAGCCTCTGGATTTCCAGCACTCCGCCCGCTTGGGCCCGGAAGGGGCGCCTTTTGTGATCGAGGGAGACGAATATGACACCGCTTTCTTTGACAAGCGGGCCAAGTTTTTCCACTACCTCCCGGAAATTGCCGTGGTGACCAGTGTCGAGTTTGATCATGGGGACATTTACCGGGATTTGGGCGAAATA
Source organism: Candidatus Hydrogenedentota bacterium (assembly GCA_016182645.1). Taxonomy (GTDB): domain Bacteria; phylum Hydrogenedentota; class Hydrogenedentia; order Hydrogenedentales; family JACPGD01; genus JACPGD01. The sequence goes on from JACPGD010000161.1 coordinate 6,300, forward strand.
GAAGTCGCGTTTCAGCGCCTTCTCCGCCAAATCCCCCGCAGTGGCTGGCTCGTGGCGTGTGCGGACAATGCGGCGGCAGAACTCGTCGGGCATGCGTACAGCGGCACGGTCACCTACGGTTTCGGGCCAGAAGCTACCTGGCGCGGCGAGGTGCTCGCGCCGGTCAACGGCCGGCAGCGCCTGCGTGTGCTCCACGAGGACCGAGAATGGGCGACGCTTGCTGCCCCCCTGTATGGCCGGCATAATCTGCAGAATCTGCTGGCGGCCGTGGCTGTGGCGGCCCTGCTGGGGGCTTCGCCCGCGGACGTGGCAGAGGCCACCCGCACGTTTCGCGGTGTAAAGCGGCGCCTGGAGGTATTCCTCGAGGCGGATGGCGTGACTTTTGTGGACGATTTCGCGCATCATCCCACGGCGATAAGGGAAACCATTGGCGCCGCGCGCCTGCGCTGGCCGAGCCGGCGGCTGCTTGTGTTGTTCGAGCCGCGTTCCAACACGACCGTTACGAATAGGTTTCAGGCGGAGCTTGCGGATGCGTTCCGGGGCGCGGATGAAGTCTGGCTTGGGCCAATTCATCGCGCGGAGACGATACCGGAGGCGGAGCGCCTCGATCGAAAACAATTGACGGAAGCGCTGACGGCGCATGGCGTTGTTGCGCGCTTTGCGGAAGACGCAAAAACAATTGCGGAGCACGTGTCCCACACGAGCGCCGCAGGCGATGTCGTGCTTATTCTGAGCAACGGAGCTTTTGGCGGGATTTATGGTTTGTTTCGGCAACGTTTTGGAGTGGGGAGATTAGTGGACGGATCGGTCGGATCGGACTGATCGGGTCATTTTGGTTGAATACCAAGGGAGTTGGAAATGGAACGGGAGATTGTCTTATACAGCGCGGCATTGTGTGGCGACTGCCAGAATCTGAAACGCTATATGGATGCGCAGGGGATGGTGTATGAGACCCGCGACATCCGGGAGCACCCAGAACATGCGCGTGATCTTGAAAAGCGCACGGGAAAACAGGGTGTGCCATTCCTCGTGATTGATGGCGAATGGAAACGCGGCTATGAGCCGGGTAAGCCATTCTCCGAAGAATTTGCGCGCCAACTTTTGGGTAATGATTGAAGCAGGAGTCCAGCCGAAAGGAGAACACGCCGTGAGTAACCCGAAGATCTCGCTGATTGCCGACATGCTGGCCAATGCGCGAAAAGAAACCCTGCAAATGGCGAGTAACGTCGCGCCGGAGCACCGGCTGTTTCAATTGCGCGCAGGGAAGGCCACGCCACTTTGGCTGCTGGGTCACCTGGCGAACACGGCCAATACCGTAATTCTGCGCTGGACGCTGGGGCAGGAAAGCAGGATGACGCGTGAGCAGTCCCTGGTGTTCGCGCCCGATTTTGCCAAGGGCACACCGCCGTCGAGCGACCCAAGTCTCTATCCGGCGTGGGAAGAGGTCGTCTCGCTCTACGACACTTTGATGGGCCACGCGATCGATGGCGTGCGCGAATTGAATGACGAGGATCTCGAACTGCCGCTGAAGGGGAACGTACCGGAACAGTTGCGCGGTTTTTTCACGACAAATGTGGCGACGCTGACCCGCATAATCAGTCACGATGCCTATCACCGCGGCCAGATGGGCCTGCTGTCAAAGATTGCAGGCTGAACTTTGGTGGGCATCTCAGACCTCAACGAAAGTAAACAAAAGATCCTTGAAGTCCGGGTTCGTCTGATGTTGCTCCGCGGGCAAGCCCTTGGGGACGGATAGCACCACCTCCGAATAGGCAGCAAGGTTGACAAGAATCGCCACGCGGGCAGCTTCCTTGGCTGCTTCAACGGATTCTCCGGAAGTGATGATGGCTAAATCTGGGACCTGCACCGCGAACCCGGCTTTGGTTTTTTCCAACATGACCAGGAACCGCATCTCAGTCTCGCCGCGTTAGAACGTGATTTCGTTGACTACTTCAGGTGCAGCGCGTGGCTCTCGGAGCTCTGCTGGCGACGCTCAGCCAATTCCTCCCGGTGCTGGTAAAGGACCGCTAGGAATTGTTCGTCCTCGATGTCCCAGAGAGAGCGTCCAGTCTGGTCCTCGCCAAGGAATCCCAAATGGGCAAGAAGTTGGCCCAGTCGCACATCGGGTGATAATTCACACAGTTCAGCCAGAATGGCCAATGCTTCGCTCTGAGTCGCCGAGATCATACTGTAAAGTCTCCAATCTTTGGGGCGGCGCGGTAGGCTCTACGGAGCCGGCCAATGACCTCAACTGGAACTTCCGTGCCCGGTGCCAGCTTCGCTATACGTGTTGCACGGGTTACGCCATCAAAAATGACGAGTACTTCGTCGGCTGCTTCGTAAACAACAATAGGCGGCATCGCAATCATTGACGAACCAAAACGAAGGATCTGCCGGCGCAGCTTAACCGGGTCAGGCCCCGAACCGCGCGACGACGGAACTCGAAGTTCGCAAGGGTCAACATTTCGGAAATCTCTCGCCATTACTATAACATATCCGGCTTCAACGGGTTAGGATCGACTGAGACCTTATCGGCTTTTTGCCTCTTTTTCCGCTGAGCGATCATTCCGCTCATGATGGCGGCGCGCATGCGGCTGCCCATGGGTTCGCCGGTGTAGGCGTCGAGGATGGCGAAGTCGATTTTGCCGCTAAGATTCCGATAATAATAGACCCAGACGGGCGCGTAGTAGAAGCACACGTCTTCAATCGACTTAACCTCTGGCTTGGCGCCGCGCTTGCGCAGGATATAGCGAATCAAGCCATCGCGCGCCTGCTCTTCCGCGGTGTCTTGGTCGAGTACCGCCGGAAATCTCTCGCCTTCAGGCTTTACTTCCACCAGGGCATCGCGGCGCGCAAAGAGGGCAAAGCCCCCGAAACTGGCATCGACGCTGATCCACGTGTGCGTCCACAATCCGCCGCCGGAGAGTCCAAAGCGAAAAGCGTAGGCGGGCATCCAGACCAGCTCGATGGAAAGCGGTGTTCCGTCAAGGGAGACTTTCACGGGGCGAGAGGGAACCAGACCGAAAAGGTTCGTTATTCGACGACGACGCAGGCGGCGGAGGGCGGCGCCAATGTCATAACGGGCAGGCAGTATCAGCGTGTTCACGCGTCCTTGTGCCGGCCAGCGCGGCGGAAGAGCACCCAGCCATAGATGGTGGCCCACCCACCGATCAGCAAGAGCACCAGGCCGCTTATCGCATTCACAATGGCGGCGCGGTGATTGTCGAGGGTGAACAACGTGCCAATGAGCACCGGAATACCCAATGCCAGGACAAAGAGACCCACCGCCATACCGGTTTCGCCGTCCCGCTTCAGCATTTCGTTCTTGGTGTGTCTCGGCTCGACTTTTTCAACCGTCTCGGTCATGGGGATGTCCTCAATAGAAATAGAAGTAGACGAACACGTGGGGCAGCATGGAACCGACGGTCCAAATGCGCAGATCGGAATACCAGGCCTTGTTGGGGCGGCCTTCGTTGACGTAGGACTCCTTCAGGATGAATCCCACCCAAAGCGTAGTGCCGACAAAAAAGCCAATGGCGATGATGCTTGCCCACGGCTGGTAAATTGGGCCAAGGAATTCGTTGATGGGACGGAAGAATTTGATCAGAATCGGAGCGAAGGTCTTTTCGCACAAATGAACGAAGGCATCGCCAATTCTTCCAAAAAAAGCTACAACTGCGTCATTAATGGCCTGCAAGAATTCTCTAATCAGGTTCATCAGGAATTCCTTTCTTCGAGTGCCGCCTGCGCCTCTTTGCTTTTCACCACGTAACTCCAGGTGACGCCGCGCAGTTTTTCTTCGGACTCACGCGGAGTAATCAGGCTGACGATGATGGTGACAATGAGGGAGAATACAAAGGACCACCAGGCCACGAACAGGAACGGGTTTTCAGACGTGAAGAGGCCCGGTGTGTTATTGAGCACGAAGCAGAAGGGAACACCGAGCGCAAGCCCGGCAAGACCACCCCAGCCGGTAGCCCGCGGCCAGATGATACCGAGGAGCAGAATGGCCAGCGTGGGGCCCTGAAACATGCTCAGAATTGTTTGTGAAAAGACATAGATGCTCTCCCGGTCCGCAATCGCCTTACAGAACACGGTGGAGATAATGATGAGAAACGCCGTAAAGGCGCGACCCATGTTGAGCGCTTGGCGCTCGGTGTAGGCTGCTTTTCCCAGCCACCGCCGAATCTGGCCCCAAATATCGGTGATAAAAATGGTGGTGGCCGAATTGAGGGTGCCTGAGATGCTGGACATCAGCGCTGCGAACAGTGCGGCAAACATCAGACCGCGTAGTCCTGCTGGCAGGAGTTTTCGGATCATTTCCGGGACGGCTCGATCCGCCTCTTCCATGGGGAGATCCGGCACTAGAATCAGGGCGCACAGTCCCGGCAGGGCTACCATTAGCGGAATAAAGGACTTGAGGAAGCCGCCCGTCAGCATGCCCGCCTTGGCGTCCCACTCGGTTCGAGCGCCCAGCGTGCGCTGCACAATTACCTGGTTCCCGCTCATGTAGGCGATGGCCAGCACGATGCCCAAGCCGAACACAATTCCCGTCCACGGGAAGGGTCCTGCGGTGTCGTGCGGCAGCAGGATGGTAAAGTGATGCTGAAATTCCGGCCCCTTCGCCAGAATCTGTTCACGTAGTGACCCCCAGCCGCCCACTTCCCACAGGGACAGCGCCAACAATGCCAAGCCGCCAACATACATGACGATGAGTTGGACCACGTCTGTGAACACGACGGCGGTCAGGCCGCCGGAAAACGTATACATTCCAGTAACGACCGCCATCAGAATGACGGACAGCCAGGGGTCCCAACCGAGCACGGTGAACATGAGCTTGTCCGCCGTAATCCAAAGCATGATGGCCAGTCCCAGGAACAATACGACTGCCCACACCAATGCGTTCAAGAACTGCACCGCAGTGTTATAGCGCCGGCCCAGGAACTCGGGAATGGTGAACACGCCGGTGCGCCAGAAGTAGGGCACGAAAACGAAGGCGGCGAAGACCATAGCGGGCATCGAACCCATCCAGTCGAAATTCGCCGCCGAGACGCCATTACGGAACGCCGCGCCCGCGACCGCCACGAAGTCCGTGGCGCCGATGTCACTCACCACAATCGAGAAGCCAATGGCCCAGAATGGCAGCGATTTGCCCGACACGAAGAAGTCTTCGGCGCTGCCAATGTATTTTGTGACGAAAAAGCCAATCGCCAGCGTGCCGATCATGTATACGGCGATGATGATGAGATCAATGAAATGAAGCCCGATAACGCTTTCCATAGAGACCCTTCCGCAGTCTGTGGTCTTGCGGCGCCGCGCGGCAAGAGAATCAACCCCTCAGGAAGGCCAGATTATGGCAAACTGATACGGCGGCTGCAACAATGGGTCCCGAGTTGCGAATTTCGAATTCCGCGTTTCGCGTTGGGCGTGCCCGGTGCGTGCGCATGTCCCTGTTCATCGTAACGCCCTTATCCGTCGTGGCATACGCGATTCGGGTATACTTGCAGGTAGTGAGAAGACCCATGCCCCCCCATGCCCAACATGACCCTGACCCACAGATGGAGCCGGTCGCCGAGTGCGAAGACCTGCTGCAAGCGGAGGTCTTGCGCGGTCTGTTCGAGTCGCAGGGGATAGAGGCCGAGATCATCGCGGCGGACCAGTGGATGGGCCGGACGGCCATACTTGGGGTAAACAGCCTGGCGGGGCTCCGCGTGGGCTACGCCATCGCGCGCCCCGAGAGCGTCGAGCGGCTCAACAAGCCACGGGCGGATTCGGCGGAGGCGCGGCGTATCCTGGCCGAGGCGGAGGCGGGCAGGCTCGCGCTGGACGCCGAAAGCGAAGACGATGTCGCGCATTGCCCGGAGTGTGGCGCGTTCACTGTTTCGCGGGAACCAGTTTCCGGTCCGTTCCTCATCGCCTTGATTGCCACGGTATTTGTGGTACTCTGGCTCCTGTTGCGCATGGTATCCCTGCTTAATCTGCTGCTGTTCTTGGCCGTGCTGGTCCTGTGCGCGCGCGTGCTTCTCGGCGGCGACTCCTGGCGTTGCGACGCCTGCCAGCATCGGTGGAGAGACTGAGGTCCCCGCTAGATTGCGCTCGCCGAGGGCGCAACTCACACGGCTGCGGCCTTGTAACTGGGTGAATTTTGGGCGGTTTCACGCGGAAGGTTCTGAAGATGTCTTGTTCCCGGCGTCATTGGTTGTGGTTGACCGCCTCCTCGCTCGCCGCACTGCCACGGCTGGTGCGCGCACAGTCCGGTTTGCCGCTGGTCACCAAGCCGCGCGCCACGTCGGGCGACTTGGCCGTGGAGCCTGCTTGGGACGAGCGGCTGGAAGTGACCGTGGGGCCAGCGCAGGCGGACATTTGCGGTACTACACACAAGGCCCTCCAGGCGGCGGTGGATTATGTCGCGGGACTGGGCGGGGGGACAGTGCGGGTACTGCCTGGAACCTATGAACTGCGCAATGCGGTCTATCTTCGCAGCGGGGTGCGCTTGGTCGGCGGCGGTGCAGAAACCATACTGGTCAAGGCCCCGTCGCTCGAGACCACCCTGGCCGAAGACTCCGATTGGTACGACCAGGAAGTAACCTTGAAGGATGCCGCGGGCTTCAACGTAGGGGATGGCGTCTGCCTGCGCACGAAAGACCCGCACAATGGGGGAGAGGATGTGCTGAAACGGACGCTGGTCGCGCGCAACG
>JACPGD010000162.1 GCA_016182645.1 Candidatus Hydrogenedentota bacterium
CGAAATCGCACCAAAGATAATGACGCCGATCATCAGCGTCGGAACATACGAGACGCGCACACGCTCGTTAAGCAGCCTCAACAACGTGGCATAGACCACGAGAAACAGCACCAACCCCAAGAATAATAACAAGTCAATGGCATATACCCAGAGTCCGCCCGCCCCGCGCTCCATAAGCAACAAAACCACCGTCAGCAGTATGGTCACCGCGACTTGCGCGACCGCCGCCCCACCTGCGCTACGAAGTTGTCGAGGACTCGTGCCCATGAATCAAAGCGCCTCCTGCCGCGTTTCGTTGCACAATCACCAGCCTCCCGCCCCAGTCCTGCTCCCTGTTCCAACTCCACGAATAGCATACATCAAGAACCTCCACTAGCCGAAACTGATTGCAAGCTCGGCTGCAAGTCCGGTTGGCCAAAATATTCCCGCCACGTCTTGAGCAAACCGTGGTTCTGGCCACGCAGGTAATGGCTCGTCGCACACTCCAGAATTCCGGAGACCGCCAGGCGGCTACGGGGTCTCTCCAGGAAACTCATTAGCACTGGAACCACCTGCTCTCGATAATCCGTCGTCAGTCCGGAATCACGAAGAAAAAATCCTTCTCGGTGGAATGCTGCAAACGTTCCCCGCTTCAACCGGTCAAGATACACGGCGTCTACCGCCGGACAGCGCAGAAACTCCACCTCGGGCGCGAACGGTCCCGGTCCGTTTGAACTGATCATCTCCCAAACATCAAGCGGCATCACGCTTGTCGACGTGCAGAATTCGTTCAGCACGGCCTTGCCCGAGTGATCACCGTTGAAGAGCAACCCCAGTGCCGCGGCCAGGCGGGAGTACAGACTCTGACGTATTGAACGCCATCGCCACGATGCAGCTTTGGACCAAGGCCTCCGTGCTCGACACGCGGCCACCCACAGCTTAACGGCCCGGTCCTTGGTTCATGATTTTCTTAAACGCTTTGGTCCGTTCTTCCAGAACCTCCGGCTCTATATACTGCTGAATAATCACATACGCTTCCGGCGACTTGGTGAGTCCAAGGAATAGAATCATCTCAGGCAAATCGCGCAACGCGGCGTACGTCGCGGGCTGACGAAGCGTCTTTGGTTCCTGAAACACCATAAGCGCCTGGTGCAATGCCTCCGCCCGCGCCCCACAGGCATGGAGCGCCCACAGCAATGCCGGCTGCGGACAGGTTTCATAGGTTTGCAGCAGTTTTGGGACAAGTTCGGCCCGGGGCAGTCTTGTGGCCACCAGGCGCGGAAGCACCTGCATTTCCGGCGCACTCATTCCCGTACGAGTTCCCCTGCCGTTCCAATCTATCTCCAGCAAGAATTTGATGAATTCAGGATCGTCCACGGAGGCAAGTTTCCGGAGATTGAACAGTACCTCCGATTCGCCGCGCTGATATGATTTCATCAGCGCATGCAACGTGCCGTTCACAACACGGCTCTTCTCCCCTCGCGAAGCTAGGGCCAATTGCTCCAGGCACACCGCGGCATCCTGCGCCGTTTCCCCTCCCACGGTCCCATCATGCGCCACGGCAAAATAGGTCTCGGCCAACTGGGTGAGTGTCCGGTCACCCGACCGCAGCCGCGCCATCCACTTGTCCACCACCTCCTGCTTCACCTTCTCATCAAGAGCATCCAGCGTGTCGCAAAGCATCTCCCAGACGCCATCTACCGGGAGTTCTTCGCCCGCGTCCGGAACGCGCTGGACGGTTTTCGTTGCAGCGTCTACGCGGTAAACGCCAAACATGTGGAACATGCCGGTATCAGTAAAGCCTTCCGGCGTCCGCTTCAGGGTGAAGATCGCCTCATCCAGCTTGGCCTGCAACGACTCCTGGTGCGTGTGCCCCTTGATCGTCAGATATGCATCCGGCAATGGCGGATGACTGCGGATAATCTCCAACTCCGCCGTATAATCCACCGGATACCCTTCGTTCGTGAAAGGCCCCTCCAGCAAGTCCTTCCGGACGTCCAGATCGATGTCGACCATCCGCGCCCAAACCAGTTGATTGGTCTTGGTCATGGTTTCCGCCAGGGATTCAGGTGCGTACTCAACAAAAACTTCTGGCTTTCGTCCAAAGACAGGCGGATCGGAACAGGCCATCAGGAAAGCGGACAACGATACGCACGACAGTGCAAACACGAACGACTGTCTCATGGCCCATCCCCCAACAAAAATGTCCGGCGCTACCGCTCCCTCGATTCACGAACCACCTGGAGTATGTCCCCCAGGGTTACCTGTGTCTTAATGCCCCGTACGTCGAGGGGCGACCGTTTCGATTCCTTGTATTTCAGCGAAAAAGTTTCGCCGCCTCGGCGCTTGATGAGGACTTCCTCGTGCCGTGCGATGTCCAACACATCCGCCAGACGTCTCCGGGCTTCGGAATACGTAAAGGTCTGCATCCTCTTGGCTCCATTTCGTCCCCTGAAGATCATTGGCTACTATAAACCAGACCTCGGAGTTGATGCTAACGCAGTTGGCCCCAGGCTTGCGCAAAACGGCATACGCAGCTTTTCCGGGGCATGTGGCGGGATTTTTTGTGTCTTCTATCGTGTTTAGCATATAATTCTACACCTTCAGCAGGCAGAATAAGAGATCGGCGGACCAAAATGTCTGCCTCCGGCGTTTCACCTCCATTCTTTCCCGCGATACTTGTGTTAAGGGAGTTCCATGCGTTCCATTGACAAGATACGTAATGTGGCGATTATCGCCCACATTGACCACGGCAAGACCACGCTGATTGACAGCATTTTCCGCACGACGCACGCCTTCCGCGAGAATGCGCAAGTGGCGGATCGGGTCATGGACAATAACGAACTCGAGCGCGAGCGAGGCATCACGATTAGGGCAAAACATTGCACCGTCGAGTGGGCCGACTACCACATCAACATCGTGGACACGCCGGGCCATGCCGATTTCTCCGGCGAAGTCGAGCGCGTGCTGTCGATGGTGGATTCGGTGCTGCTGTTGGTGGACGCGAACGAGGGACCGATGCCGCAGACGCGCTATGTATTGATGCGCGCTTTGCGCATGGGCTATCGCCCCATCGTGATTGTCAACAAGGTGGACCGCCCCAACGCCGATCCCGCCGGCGCACTCAACAAGACCTTTGATCTGTTCGTGGAATTGGGCGCGACGGACTATCAGTGCGATTTCCCGATTCTCTATGGCTCGGGCCTGCACGGCTGGCTCGTGCGCGATCTCGAAAAGGACGCACACGAAGGCATGGATGCGCTGTTCGAGATGATCGTGGAGAAGGTGCCCGCGCCCAAGGGCAACCCCGACGCGCCGTTCTTGATGCAGGTCAGCACCATCGGCTGGAACGAGCATATTGGCCGCACCGGCATGGGCCGCATCCTCCAAGGCTCCCTGCGCAAAGGCCAATCGATGCAGCGGGTCGTGACGCACTGGGTCCGCCACAGTACGATTCATCGCCCCGGCGACCCGCGCGATGAGTGGGAAGTCGTGGACAATACCACCGACAAGGCGGCGTACCTCTGGGCCACGCGGGGATTGGAGACCGTGTTAATCGACGAAGCCGTGGCCGGCGACATCGTGACCCTGGCTGGCCCGAAAGAACTGAACATCGGCGACACCCTCGCCGCGCCGGAACTCGATAATCCCCAACTGCCGCCACTTGACATCGAAGAGCCGACGGTCTCGATGTTGTTCATGGTCAATTCCGGTCCCTTCGCCGGCCGCGAAGGCCAGGCCATCACCATGCGCCAATTGCGCGGGCGTCTCGAGAAAGAATTGCGCGTCAACGTCGCCCTCCGCATGGAGGAGACCGAGCGCGGCGACGCGGTCAAGGTCTCTGGCCGCGGCGAACTGCACCTCGCCATCCTCATCGAAGAAATGCGCCGCGAGGGCATGGAACTCTGCGTTTCCCCGCCGGAAATTATCCGCCACTACGACGAACACGGCAAGATCCACGAGCCGATTGAAGAACTGACGATTGACGTGCCCATGGAATTCCAGGGCACAGTCATTGAGAAGGTGTCACAACGCAAGGGCGAGTTGCTGCACATGCACAACGAAGGACGCGGCCTGGTCCGCCTCGAATTCCGCATCCCCACGCGCGGCCTGATCGGCTACCGCAGCGAATTCCTCACCGACACGCGCGGACTCGGCATCATGGCCTCGCGCTTCTCCGGCTATGGCCCCTGGTGCGGCGATATCCAGACGCGCAACCGCGGCTCGATGGTCAGCATGGACACCGGCGAAGCGTCGGGCTACAGCCTGCTCAATCTTCAGGAACGCGGCACACCCTTTGTCTCGCCGATGGACCCCGTCTACGCCGGCATGATCGTCGGCGAAAACAGCCGCCCCGGCGACCTCCCCTGCAACCCCACGAAACGCAAAGCCCTGACCAACCATCGCTCCGCCACCAAAGAGCAGACGGTCACGCTCGACGTCCCCCGAAAACTCACCCTCGACGCCGCCCTCGAATGGATCGCCCCGGATGAACTCGTCGAGGTCACCCCAAAATCCGTCCGCACCCGCAAAGCCCTGCTCGCCGCGGAAGATCGCAAGCGCGAAGAACGCCGCCGCCTGGCGGGGTAGAGAAACTCTTGTTCGAATCACTCAGTGTTCGCATTCCAAACCCCTCGAATTCGACGGGTTTAATACTTGGGTAGGGTCTGCTGTGTTCAGGAAACATGAGGGCCGAAGCTTGCTTAGCGGCCCGTCCACCGTTATAGTGACTGCATCGAAGGCATAAGTCGCACGTGGTGATGAATGTGACTGGGTCGCAAGAGCCCTCTCTGTCTGGCCGCCAATTCGGGCCGTATCATGTGCAAAAACCGCTGGGCAAAGGCGGGATGGGCGTGGTGTATCTGGCGCATGATACGACGCTGGATCGCCCCGTGGCGCTCAAATTCCTCCTGAGTGTGGCGGTGCACGACACGGCCTTTGTCCAGCGGTTCCACCGCGAGGCCAAGGCCGCGGCGCGCTTGAGCCATCCCAACATTGTCCAGGTTCATGCCGTGGATATCACCGCCCATCCCCCGTACCTGGTGATGGAGTTCGTGGACGGCGTGGCGCTGGATTCCGTGCTTCGCAAGGAACAACGCTTGCCGTGGCAGCGGGTCCTCACAATTTGCGGGCAGGTGGCCGCCGCGCTTTCTTGTGCGCATGGCCGCGGCATCATTCATCGCGACATTAAGCCCGGCAACATGCTGGTAGAGGCGAATGGCCGCGTGCGCGTTGCGGATTTCGGTATCGCGAAAGTGGCCGGTACGCTGACCACGCTAACGGCGCCAGCCATTACTATCGGCAGCCCCGCCTATATGTCGCCGGAGCAATGTGGCGTCGGCGAAGTCGTGCCGGCCAGTGACTTGTTCTCCCTCGGCATCGCCGCATTCGAAATGCTGACCGGCCAACTGCCTTTTCAAGCAGAAACGAATTTGGCGCTGATCCGGAAGATCACGACGGACCCCATCCCGACGCTGGCGGCAAGCGGGGTAGAAGCACCGGACGTCGTGCAGGCGTTTATTGACACCCTGACTGCGAAAGAGTTGAACCGGCGCTACGCTACCGCGGACCAGGTACTCGAGGATTTGCAGGCCATGCGCGCGGGGCAAACACCGCCCCACTTGACCCGTCTGCGCGGGGAAGTGCCCGGAGGATTGGGTCTCGGAAACGCGGCAGGGACGCCGCTGCCACAAGGCGCCGCTGGCGAAACGGCTAAGCGCACGCTGGCAGACGAACTGCTGGATCATGGCGATTCAGCCTTCCGCAAACCGCCCCCGCCGCCATCACGCGAGTTTCCCTGGCGTGCAGCTGCCGCGGTAGCAGCCGCGGTCTTGCTGGTCGCGGCGCTGGTCTGGGCGGGAAAGCAAGGTTTTGTGAGAAAGCCGCATTTGGCAGAGCCAGAAAGACCGGGGGTGCCCGCGGCGGCCGGGCCGCTCGAAGCCCCGCCCTTCAAAGATGACAGGAAGCAGGGGGAAGGCTGGAAGCAACAGGGGCCAGAAGGATTTGGCCCGCCGCCAGGCATGCCCCATCCAGGCATGGGTGGCTGGCAGCCGGGCATGCCCTTGCCACCCCCGGGCATGGGCGTTCCGCCACCTCCCGGCATGACCGGCGCCGCCGGAACGACAGGACAAGCACCCGGAATGCACCTCCCTCCACCGCCGCCCGGAATGCTTCCGCCACCGGCTCCGCAGTAGTCTGTCGCGGGCCAATCCCGGCGGGGCGAGCATACCCGTGAGCCGGTTGGGCTCCACGTCCACTTGGTCCATTTCGTCCCCCCTTCCAAAAACAGTGATCGCCCGGCGCCGTTCCAGTCATTTCATTTCCGAAAGGGGATCACGGATGAAACGCCGGGGGACATGCGGGTTTACACTGGTGGAAATCCTGGTCGTCGTGGCCATCATCGCGCTCCTGGCTGGGTTGTTGCTTCCCGCCTTGGGCCGCGCGCGCGAGTCCGCCCGCATCGCCACTTGCGCCAGCAACGTCAAGCAGATGGGCACGGTCTTCCAGGTGTACGCCGACGAGAACAACGGGCGTTGGGTGCCGCGCATGGTCCCTTACACCCAGCACTACAGCCCCAGCGCCAGCCTGCATTCCAGTTTCGACGGCGTCTACCTCTACCCGGAGTACTTCAACGATCACCGCATCATCCTTTGCCCTTCGGATCGAGAATTCACCTCCTGGGATGAAAAGGAAGAAATCATGCGCCCCGTAAATCCGAGCTGGAGTAGTGATCCCAGCGCCAATCCTGTGAAAGGCATGACCGAGTACCCGCATTTGACCGACTATGCGTACGTGTATTGGAGTTACATGATTGAGCCGCAAAACGTGGCAACCCCCGAGGACATGGAGGCGCATGGGCTGCTCCTGGACAACCAGACTCCGTATAGCGTGGACTACGGCACCCGCGACGAGGACTATCTTCTGGTGCTCCCAAGCACCAGCCAGGAAATCACCCTCTATCGTCTGCGCTATGGCATTGAGCGCTTTCTCATCAGTGACATTAACAACGCCGGCGCCTCCGCCCGTGCCGCCTCTGATGTCCCCGTCTACTGGGAAACCGTTCGCACGACTTTTGGCGAGCCCTTCGAGGTCAACCACTTTCCCCTCGCCGGCAATATCCTCTTCCTCGACGGCCACGTCGAATGGGCCAAATACCCCCAGCCCAATGGCTCCCGCCTTTGGCTCCTCAGCCCCGCCGCCGACACCGACGACAACAATTGGTTTCCGTAAACTTTCAAATGGCGTCGTTCGGGTGGATCCGGCTTGACATTCCAGAGACGTTTACGGCCTTCTTCTTTCATACCCAAAGTTCCCCGAGGTCTTTTCCCGAACGTAAGGCAGCCGCGCGACGCACGGGCTCCTCCCCGTTTATATCTCAGCGGCGGACCATATCGCGGCCGGCGAGAGCGGCGTGGTAGACGTCTTCGATCATCCAGGCGTCTATCATGATCCAGCCATTGTAGCCGCCGTCGCGTAAGACGGACAAGGAGGCGGCCAGGTCGCAGTGGCCCTCGCCGCAGGCCAGGTGGCGCGACGTGCCTCCAAAAAGCGTGCCGTCCGTATCGGTCAGGTGGACATGACCGATGCGCTCCACGCCGACACGCCGCAGCAGCGGCTCGGTCTTTCCCGTGCTGCCGGCCATCAAATCAAAGTGGCTGGGGTCATAATTGGTCTTGCAGGCGGGATGATCCACCTCGTCGAGGATGCGCAACAACTGCCCCGGCGTATTGAAGATGAAAGGGGGCTCGATCTCAAACGAAAAATGCAAACCGCTCTCGGCGCAGCGCTCTGCAAATGCGCGGTAGCTGGACACGAGGTGGCCGAGTGCCTCCTCGGCGTTGGCATTGCCTTCGAGACCGCCGCCAGGCCAATGCCCGATGAAATCACAGCCCAGCAGCTTCGCCAGCACAATCCGCTCGGTCATCTGCTCCAGCCACGCCGCGCGTGCCTCGGGATCGGCCGCGTGCGCGCCCGCACCGCCCGTCTGAAACGTATAGATACGCAGCCCGTATTGATCATACAACCGCCGCAGCGCCCCCACCCGCGCTTCTTCTTCCGCACGAGGATACCCGCCCATCGGCCAGCCATCCACCAATTCGATGCCTTCAAACCCCTCCCGCGCCGCGAAATCGAGAATCTCCCAGAGCGGATACTCCTTCTTATAGCGCTGCGCGGAGGACATGAAGCCGTTGAGGCCCAGACCGAGTTTCCACCTTCCGCCATTCGCCGCGCCTGCCGCGGCGAACGACAGCAACGGCGCCAGCGAAGAGGCCAGCAATTCCGATAGAAATGTGCGTCGAGTAGAGGCCATGGGACTTCTTCAAAGCTCGCGTCAATTGTAGTTGCAATCTACCATGACCTTTCAGTGTGGTCAATGGACGCCCGTGGCCCCATGCTCCATGGCCGTTTCGGAGCGGGCATATCCACCGCAATCTTACAGACACTAGCTCCGGCCGATGGCACTCCTTGGAATCGTTACCCCGGAGCAGTGGCAGGCACTGGCGTTGACGGTTGTTAAATACTGCGGGCAGCGCTACCAAAGCGCCATGGGGCGGCATATCGGCGTGAATCCTGTTGTGGTGTGCAATCTCTGCATTGGCAAGGCAGCACTGAACAGGCATCCTTTGGCCTGGTAGACGCGGCGTCCTCGTCGCGTTTCTTCGTTCCAATTGCGGCAAGCGTATAGTGGAAAAACGCGACGAGGACATCGTGTCTACGGTATGCTGCCTCAAAAGCCCTTAAGCGCTTTGACCGGCGGATATCGCATGGCCGCAGCCTTGACGCAACGAATGTAAACGATTTACAATCATGACCAAGTATAGAAAGAAAGTGAAACCAGCAGTCCTCTCCGGCCCGGCCTTGATGCGCCGGATTCGGGAATGTGTTGACGCGGATCGATTGCGCTTCACCGATCACGCTCTGAAAGAGATGGAAGAGGATGACATCACCTTTTCCGATGCGAAGCGGGTGGCCAAAACTGGCTGGCATAACGCAGTCAAGGACACCCTTGATATGAAGCGCTGTTCATGGAAACATGCCATTGATGGAAAAGATGCGGATGGAAGAGACTTGCGGCTGATAATCGCTCTTGACCCTTCTTCAGGCGCTGTGGTGGTCACAGCTTTTCGACTGAATCCAAGGAAATAATCGGTCATGTCCAAGCGTATGCTGCGGGAATGTATGGACACTTCGTTCGGCATTCCGGTGAAACTCCAGAACGTCCCCGTCGAGAAGATCGCCGGCGAGCAGGTCCGGGATATTCAGTACCTCAAACTCGAACGGCAACTTTTGATGTTGGTGGCGGAGAAGCCATTCCGGCTCAGCGGCAAAGAGGTTCGGTTCATTCGGAAAGCGCTCGACAAGAGTCTTGAAGAATTCGCCGGGCTGCTTGGCGTCACCCATCCGGTGGTCATTCGCTGGGAGTCGAAGCGGGGCGCCTTCACAAAAATGGCTTGGTCCACCGAGAAGCAGATTCGGCTAGAGGCTTACAGAAATGCGGACCCATCTCCTAGCGCGTTTGCGGGCTTGTTTGACCGGCTCAAGGAAGCCCCCCCGATTGAAGAATGTGAATATGTGTTCGCGGTGACGTTGCCATTGCAGGTGGCGGGAAAACCGCCTCAAACACGCAAGCCGCGCTCAGCGGGCAAGCCAGCGCAAATGATGCAATGAGTCTCGCCCGTAGCTGAGGCTTCCGGCCCCGTTCCGGGGATGGCGTGCAGGCCAATGGGGAGTGAAGAGGCGAAGGGAGTAAGAGCCGGGCTGGCCCCGGCTACGGGTAGTGTCTGGAGGGGAAAGAAAATGGAGCGGGACACGGGGTTCGAACCCGCGGCATCTAGCTTGGGAAGCTAGCACTCTACCAACTGAGTTAGTCCCGCTCAATGAAGGACATTCTAGCACCGATGCCGGTGGTTTGCAATGGTGTTGACGCTTCCGGAAACGCGACGGGGAC
>JACPGD010000169.1 GCA_016182645.1 Candidatus Hydrogenedentota bacterium
CGCCTTCTCCTTCGCCCTCGCCTTCTCCCTCACCTCCAACTACTCCCTCTTGTCGCACCTTAAGCTCCTGCGGGCTCCCCAAGACTCCGTTCGCTGTAAATGTGATTGTACAGTCTCTCGGAGGTCCCAAGTTTTGATCATAGAGAAGAGAAATACTCTGAGTTTGGGAAGTTGGGATCAAGCCTTCAAGTACGGTGAGACGAGCCCATTCGCACTCAGAGGCACTCCAATCCAACAGGCCTCCGCCTAAGTTGGCCAGATTGATCGCTTGATGCTCAACGCCCGCGTCGGCAGGCACCCGAATTTCCCGTGGAGACACGGATATCTGCAGGGGGCCAACGAAATCTTGGTATTCGAATGCTCCAACATCATATCCGTTATTGCGTGGTCGGGCGTTAATGTTTAGATAGTCGTCCACTGGTGCAAGAGTAGTAGTAGCGGTATCGATAGCAGATGATGCGCGTGTCAGCGCAAACTGGGCGGACAAGACTGGGAAATCGACCTCGAAACCTGGGGCTCCAGCGAAGTTTTGGCTATTGCCCGGCTGCGCATTCACTTCTTCAATCAAATAGCTGTCGGAATTAACCAAATAGTCGGCGGCGTTTCTATCGAATAGATTATTCCGGAGCTCAGGGCGGGATTGGCCAGTGGGTCCCGTGGTGAGTTCTATGGCCGCAAGGTCGTGATGCGAAAAGATGTTGTTGTACGTGGGATAAGATGAGTTCCGCCCGGCAAAGTTGTCGAGTAGCGCTAGAATTCCGCGGGCGTTGCCGACAAAGGTGTTGTTAATGATCCTGTTCGTAGCCCCGCTGTTCATCCCGGGAAACACAGTGAGAATGCCTGCATACCGACATCCCGTAATGATGTTGTTTAGTACGTACACCTGTTCGCTGGTAGCAATTTCAACCGCGCAACGGCCGCTGCCCATGAACCGGTTTCCATCGATGTAAATGGGATCCGGCGAAATGGAGGTGACGTATATGGAGTTTTCGACCGCGTTAGTGAATGAATTCCGGTAAACGTTCGCAGTTGTCACTTCGTCCAACCACAGGGGCGCTTCGCTTGGCTCTTGACCGCCGCACTGATCGAATCTGTTGCGAATAAGATCGCAGTGTGACAAGCCCGACAGTTCAAAAACAGATCCTCCAATCCTTTCAAAACGGCAGCCAACAACATCCAATTCTCCGAGCCCACCTTCAACTTCCAACACGCGCCATCCACCAAAGAATTGGCAGTTGTGCACGCCGAGAAATAAGGTGTTTGAAATGGGCTGAATGGGCGCGGTAGTTCTGTTCCTGTCAACAATGAATTGGAGAAACTGTAGATGGTTGACGCCCCCGTTGAGATGAATGTCGTCTCCAGGGCTTAGCCTAATTACGGTTGCCCGAGGATCTTCCTCCGGGAGGTCTGCGATTTCATCTACCGGCGGCAAGTCCCAGTCCTCGCTGTATCCGCCATTGACCCAAATGCCCTGAAGAGTCATATCCACACTGCCCAGAGACCCTCCTGGGTTATATTGCCCCGCCATTACATGCACGAAGTCGTCCTCTGAGGCAACCGAAAAGGCCCTTTCCAATGAACTGAAAGCCGCCTCGGGGGTCGTACCAGTATTATCGTCGTCGCCTTGAGTGGAACTTACGTAGTAACTCTCCGCATGCGAGATAGTAGCAATCAGGACCAAGGTATAGAGCAATAGTGCCAACTTTGATCTGGCCGCGAGATGAGGTTCCATCGCGAGTCCTCCTTCCGAAGTGGCAGGTTCCGAGCAGTAAGCTTTTATGGTGGTGTCGCTCCGCCTATCACTGGTTAATTCATCCGAGTACACTTCGCCCGCGCAAGTCCTGTCCTGGCCGCTCATCATATGCTGCAAATTGGTTGCATGGCAATGGGCTCCCGTGCAACCATTTTGCCGATGCAATATCTACCTTTGGACAGAGCTGCTGTGGAGCGTCTGATCCGGGAGCGGTTTGGGACGCAGGCGGCTTTTCTGCGGCGGGCGGGGATGGACAAGGCGACGCTGCACCGGTGGTTTAACGGGGAGCACCACCCGCGGCCGGAGACGTTCTTGCGGTTTTGCGGGGCGCTGGATGTGGATTTCCTGTCGGTGCTGGAGGTGTCGCCGGAGCGTCTGGCGGGCATGTCGTATGGCATTGGACGGGCGGCGCTGGGGAATGACTGGCGGGGGGCGTTGTCGACGTTTGCGTTTCTGACGCGTTTTCTGGTGATGCCGGGAGAGTGGCCGGGGGACTGTCTCCTGGCGGAGTATGACCAGGGCCGGATCCGGCCGGGGCGGTGGCACACGTGGGACTATGAGCATGACCCCGCCACACAACGGCATGATTATTATGGGACGATTTGTCTCACGGGCTCGGCCAACCCGCAGGTGTGGTATGTGGCGTTCCAGGAACCGGCGGGGGTGTTGGGCTAGTGGGGGTGGTTCCGGTATGGGTGCGTGAGGCGGCGGTGGGAGGAGTTGCTGCTCGTGCATTTCGTGTTTGTGAACACGTCGGAGCGGGTGGAATCGGTGGATGGCGCTGGCCAAATCGCCGTGCAGACGTACCTGGACGGGCGGCGGCGCCGGCTCCGGTTCGCGTCGCTCCATGCGTTTGAGGCGTCGTTTTGTGAAACACCTCCGGAGTGCGTCCCGCGGGTCTGCTTCCAGCAGCCTGCCGCGGGCGAGTGGGTCTGAGTAAGGAAGGGATTGGGCGGTGTGTTTGGCTCGTGTCCAGGATCGCGGTTGTGATCATGGACTGTAATTCGAGAATCCACAATCACGAGCACAACTACGAGCACGAGCAAGAGATCAAGGGCGAAGGCGAGTACCCTGCCGGTGTTTGAGGGTTCGCCTATTCAGGGGACGGGGACGGGCGCCGAGGCGGCGGGGCGGTGGATGAGGGCTTCGCGTTCGGGGCCGACGCTGACGTAGGTGATGGGGCAGCGGATGAGGCGTTCGATCTCAAGGACGTAGTCCTGGGCGGCCTGGGGGAGGTCTTCGAAGTGGCGGACGCCGGAGATGTCTTCGGTCCAGCCGGGCATTTCCTGGTAGACGGGGGTGGCTTCCTGGAGGACGGGGTTGAGGGGGAAGCGGGTGATGCGCTGGCCACGATATTCGTATTCTGAGCAGATCTTCAGGGTCTTGAGCCCGCTAAGACTGTCGAGTTTGGTGAGGGCGACGTCGGTGGCGGCCTGGCCCCAGCAGCCGTAGCGGGTGGCGAGGGCGTCGAAGTGGCCGATGGTGCGGGGGCGTCCGGTGGCGGCGCCGTATTCCTGGGCGGTTTCGCGGAGGCTGTTGGCTTCATCTTCGTCCATGCGGGTGACGAAGGGTCCCTCGCCGACGCAGGTGGAGAAGGCTTTGACGACGGCGATGACGCGGTCGGACCGGTGGCCGAAGAGGCCGCCGCCGATGGGGGCGTAGGAGGCGAGGGCGCAGGAGGAGGTGGTGTAGGGGTAGATGCCGTAGTTGAGGTCGCGGAGGGTGCCAAGCTGGGCCTCGAAGACGATGTTCTTGCCGTCTTCGGCGGCTTGCTCGAGGACGGCGGAGGTGTCGCAGATGAGGGGGAGCAGGCGTGCGCCGTATTTCTGGGTCCAGGCCCAGGTTTCTTCAAAGGTGAAGCAGTCACCTTGTCCGTAGATGCCCTGGGCCTTGAGCTTTTTCCATTCGACGATGTGTTGCAGGTGTTCGCGGAGGTGATCGGCGTAGAGCAACTCGCCGAGTTGGACGGCTTTCTTGGTGGTGCGGTCGCCGTAGGCGGGGGCGATGCCGCGGCGGGTGGAGCCGTAGGCTTTGTGGCCGAGGCGTTCTTCTTCCCAGCCGTCTTCGAGGCGGTGGAAGGGGAAGCAGATGGTGGCGCGTTCGGAGACGAGGATCTTGGGGGAGAAGCCTTTGGCTTTGAGGTTGTCGAGTTCTTCGACGAGGCCCTGGAGGTCGATGACCATGCCGGGGCCAAGGATGTTGGTGACGCGGGGGTTAAAGACGCCGCTGGGGAGGAGGTGGAGCTTGAAGGTGCCGTGTTCGTTGACGACGGTGTGGCCGGCGTTGTTGCCGCCCTGAAAGCGCACGACGAAATCCGCGTTCTGGGCGAGGTAATCGACCATACGGCCTTTGCCTTCGTCGCCCCAGTTGGCGCCAACAACCACTTCGATGCTCATGCGTGTTCTCTCCCCTGTTGTCTGGCGGTATGCACACTGATCCCACCCTCCGGTGCACACAGAAAAATAGCGGGCGCCAGGGTGGGTGACGGCCCGCGTGAGATAAAGCAACGATTCAATTCGCTTACAGCCCGTCTCCCGGTCTGGAGACCTTCGGTCCGTCCTGTGGCGCGGTCAGGAGACCGGCCACAACCTCGGCCACAACCTCAGAATAAGAACGGGGCTGGAAGCCCCGGCCACGGTTAGCGTGAGTAGAAGCCGATGACGCCAAGGGTGTCGGGCTTGAAGGGCAGCGTTTCCGCGTTGGGCATGGCCGTCATCTTGCCTTCAAACGCCCTGGGGGCGCGCTCGAGGTATTCGGGGAGGACGGCGGGCGGCTGCTCGGCGCCTTCCTGAATGATGGGGACGGTCTTGCTGCGCTCGCGGACGCTGACGACCATGCCGGGCATGACGCGGAAGGACGGGCGATCGACTTTCTTGCCGTCGATGAGGATGTGGCCATGGCCGACCAGTTGACGCCCGGCGGAGATGGTCGGGGCGAAGCCCAGGCGCCAGACGACGCAGTCGAGCCGGGATTCGAGCAGGAGCATGAGGTTGGTCCCGGTGACGCCGCCCATGCGCTGCGCTTCTTTGAAGGTCTTGCGCATCTGCCGCTCCAGCAGCCCGTAATGGGTGCGGATCTTTTGCTTTTCCTGGAGCTGCTGGCCGTAGACGGAGAGTTTCCGCCGCATGCTTTGTCCGTGCTGGCCGGGGGCGTAGGCCCGCTTTACCGAGGGGCACTTGGGGCTGCCCCAGATGCAGGCGCCCAAGCGCCGGCACAGCTTATGTCTCGGTCCGAGATTCTTTGCCATAGAATGCTGTGAAATCCTGTTGGTTTCTGGTCACACCGCCGCGAAATCGCAGCGCGGGAAACGCGGCGGGGACGCCGCGTCTACGATCATGCGCAGACACACGACACCCGCCTACTGTCACGGGGTTGTGTATCTTAACGGGCGGCGGGGGTTGATGTCAAATTGAATTTCGGAAGTGTGGCCGTGGCCGGGTTGCGTAGTTCAACCGGCCAATGGCATCTGAGTACGAATATAGGAATCCAGGATTTGCTGCGCGTCCTGAAAATACCGCTGATGCGTCACGAGCAACGCCGCTTCGTTCTCCGCTTCGAGCAAAACAACTTCGTGATCTATGCCTTTGCGAAATAAATCAAGTTCTAACTGAAAGAGATCGTCATTGGCCTGCTTCCAGTCTGTGTCACTATCGCCGTAACGCTGAAAGGTGAGAAGCGAGCCCGTAGGTTTGTCATATTCCAGCAGAAATAACATCTTTGCTCACCGTGACCGGTCTACATCGTCAATGGCCTTCTGGAGGTAGTCTGTCACATCCCTTCGTTGATGGTCAAGCCGTTTTTGCAGGGTCTGGACTCTCCTTTCAAGACCAGCAAAGCGCATGCGGGTCTCGGATTGACCTTCAAGTGCCTTGGGATCCGCAAGTGCTGCAAGCTCGGCCTCCATATTTTCCACGCTCCTCACCCTTTCGGAAGCCTGTGCGAGTTTGAGGCGAAGTGATTCCTTTCCTCCGCCATACTTTATCTCTGGTCCGTATCTGTCAGCCATCTTTTCTGAAAGCGCGGCCCAAAGGTGCTGGAGGTAAGTGCGAACCTGAATTTCCACCGACTTGCCTTTGATGCGAACGATAATGTGAACAGCCCGATAGCCGTGGCTGGGCTTGGCCCGGCGGTCAAACACCATCGCCCCTGGAAAGAGCGCTCGCAACAACTCCGCGGTGGATTCTTGGTGCGTGTATGAGTCAACAACCAATCGGCACCCCGCAATATCTTGGACTTGAGTGAGCCTGATACTCTCCCGTCTTAGCTTCGCGGTCAGAGCGCCAACTGTTTTCAGCGGCCGTCCTGTTGGCATCATCTGAAGGCGCTCGCGAATCAAGTCTGCCACAGTTTTGTATGCCTCTGTGAAGGACCGTCTGAACTCCATCAGTAATTCTAAATCCACCTCTTCGGTAGTGCTCTTCTTCAGACGCTGACCAAGCCGGTCGATCTGACTCTTTGAGAGATCTTGTGCCATGTACTGTGTAGAACCTCTACTCAACTAAGTTCGGATTGCCGGAAGCCTAATCAGATCGGCCTTTGGTTTCAAGTGCCGGCTCAGCCAATTCCTGTTCCGGTCTCTCGATCGGACTCCGTCTACCATCCGCTTCTTCCCCTTTGCGCGACTGGGGCCTGGCGAGTTGGCGGAGGAGGATGTAGGGGAAGTAGCCGAAGTGGCGGAGGCCGGTGATGTTGGAGACGTGGAGGGCGATGCGGCGGACTTCCAGGAAGAGTTCGTAGAGGACGACGCGTTCTTTGACTTCGCCTTCTTCGCGGACGGCGAGGAGGCGGTGCATGGCGTAGAGGCCGACGACGAAGGCGATGAGGAAGAGGAAGTCGAAGCCGCCAAGGTTGAGGGCGTGGAGGACGACGAGGTCGGTGGGCGGGGCGGTGCTGACCCAGCGCAGGTCGAACTGCAGTTCGTAGCGGTTGAACCAGTCCGCGGCGGAGCCGGCAAGGACGGGGGCGGTGGTGGCGGCGAGGCCGGTGATGAGGGCGTTGACGGCGAGGTAGGCAGTGGCGCGGCCATAAGGGGCGGCGCGCAGGGCGATGTTGCCGGTACACAGGGTGACGCCCGCTGTGCCGATGCCGGCCACGACGTGAATGATGATCAGCAGCGGCAGGGTGAACGTGTGTTTCTCGGGCATGGTGGTGAAAGGCCACATGAGGAAGGTCAGGATGAAGAGGAACCCGGCGACGCCGAGGACGGACTTGTTCGTGAAG
>JACPGD010000170.1 GCA_016182645.1 Candidatus Hydrogenedentota bacterium
GATCTGTTTGTGATGGGGGCGACGCTTGCCAACGCCGAGCACATGCTGCACGTCAACCATGCCGACCAGACGCCGCAAGACTTGGCCGACCTCTTCTGCAAAAACGCGCGCCAGCGCATCGAGCAAAACTTCCGCCTGGTCAAGAAGAACCACAACCGGAAGTTCAACGAAGTGGCGGACGAATTGATGGCCGGCAAACTGCGCTGGCTGGCAACGGATGTTTACCAGGACCTGCCCCCCGGTTACCGCGACTATGCCAAGAACCAGTACACGCCCAAGGGCGCCGAGGACATGGCGCCAGTGCAGAAGTAACAGTCCGGACTGAAAAAACTCGGGCGGCGTGAAGCATCTTAAGCTTCACGCCGCCTTTTATACTCCACGCATGCCGTTCGTTGGGGGTCTCTATTCGCCAGTTGCTCACTGTGGTTTCTTGATTTGGGCGACGCCGATAACGCCGGTGGCAATGCGGGCGCCGGCGTTGCCGGTGGGCTGGGTGGAGAGGTCGTCTTCTTTTTCGTGCAGGACCATGCCGCGGCCCAGGATGCAGTCCTCGCCATCGAAGGTGATGTGCTTGTCCACACGGCTGTAGGTGGCTTTACCGCTCGCGTCGGATTTCACGTTCCCGAAGTCACCGGCGTGGCGTGCATCCGCGTCGGGAGCGCCATGGGGTGCGCCGGCCGGATTGAAGTGCCCGCCCAGCGCCGTGCCGTCCGGCGAGGTCAGATCGCCAAACTCGTGAATGTGAAAGCCGTGCTGAGTGTCGGGTTTCAGGTTTTCCAGATTGGCCTCGATGAGAATTCCATCTGCTTGGCGCGTAAAGGTCACGACGCCTTTCGCCTCATTGCCCTGGGTAGGTGCGAGCACACACACGGCCTTGTCTATGGCCTTGCTGGCCGCGGCGGCGTGCTCATGGGCGGCATGTTCTTTTTCGTCTTTGTCTTGAGCGGCAGCTAGCAGTGCGCCATTGCAGGCGAGCACGGCCGTGGCCAGCGCGGCGAATGAAATAGCGAATGCTTTGGCCAGAACGTGATTCGGGAACATGTTCTTCTCCTTTTTCAGATGTCCGCTTGGGTTGACCTATTCGTGCCTCACCACGGGGCACGTCCATTCATTGTGGAGCAAAATGCGGCGCGGAGCAAGCCTCCTGCGGGGTGGTGAGTGGTGGGTGGACATGCGAAACTCAAAACCCCTGACCCAGAACTTGGAACTCCGAACTCAGAACTCACAACTCAGAACTCAGAACTAAAGCAAAGGCCGAAGCAGGATGATGGTCGTCGCTTCGTAGAGTGCCGCCAGGGCGAGCATGACGCCGCTGAGGACCATGGCGCCGACAAACATGCGGACGGCGGCGAGGAACTCCCGGCGGGTATCATTCCCGACAATTGCGCGCAAGACCCGCAAGGGCCAGAGCGTCACCGCGAAACAGGCGACAATATACGCCTCCAATTCCAGGGCCATCGTGATACAGTGAAAGGTCATGCCTGATGCGGCGCCTGCCCAGATAGGCGCCATGACGAAGCCCACGGTGAGGAAGCTCAGCGCCGTCTTAATGACGCCCAAGGGAACACCGAGCACTGAGATGGCGAAAGTGAAGAGGAGCGTCTGGACGACATAATTGTTGTAGAAAGTTGCCAAAGCCGCCAGCGCAATATTCCCGGAGGCATACGCATCCCCAATATAGCGGAGGCCGCCTTCCCGAAAAGTGGACCCGATAAAGTGTGTCATCCAGTAATTCAGCAGCGGCTGGGACATTCCGGCCAGGATACTGCCAAAGAAGACGCCGTACAGCAGCAGGTGCATCCCCAGAAAGAGTCTTTTGGCGCGTACCGTCTCGCGCAGGATGTCGCGAAAGACCTCTGGTGCGCCGTGCACCCAGGCCCGAAACAACCGCCGATGTGCGAGGACACTGCCACACGCCACCAGGAGCAGCGCCCAGAATGACGTCCAGGCATACGCTGGTTTCGTGAGGAGTTGGCCGCCCAATGCATCGGGGACTTCCTTCTCGTCCATGGATTCTGGAAATAATTCATCGAATCTTGGTAGCCCATCCAGGAGGAGCGATCCGCGCGTGGCGCCATGCTCCTCGGCGAAATAAGGCGCCACTTCCGGCGTCAAGGGCAGCAAATAGGCGAAGATAAAGCCCGAGACAGTGGGCTTGAGTCTGCCAACCACTTCAAATGTCTCTCCATCCAAGGTGAAGCGGGGGAACCGGGCGAGTACACCCGCGAGTGCCTCGCGCTTTCCGGGATCGGGCAAGCGCCCCTCGGCGAGCAGCGGCGCCAGTTCGTGTACAGGCAGGTCCACGGCGAGCACGTGCTCGGGCTGAAGCGCTTCCACGGCGCCCTCGAGTCCCTCTGTTCCCTCGAGTTGCGAGAGTATAATGTTGAGCGGGTCGTCTTCTTTCCGTTCAATCGGCAGGCGTCGCGCCCGCACGGATATGGCCCCTTGTGTCTCGAGCACCGCGTCCGGAGTGACGAGGGCATCGGTCCACGGCTCCGCGGCGAGCTGGTGGCTTTCGAGTGCGCTGATCACTCCCAGCATCACAATGCCTGAGCAGATGAACACGAGCGCCAGCGCCAAGACGAACTGGTTTCCAAGCAGGGAATAGGCCGGTCTCATGGACGGCGGTAGGGGCGGAGGCTGGGGCAGCTCCATGACTCAGGCCGCACTTTCTTTGGGGAGTTCGAGCGCCTTGAAGAGGTGATGAAAGAGGGCCGTGAAATACGCCTCAATATTCGGGCCATACCAACTCATCAAGCCGGTTTCATAGCCGAGCGGGGTTTCCAGGTAGTATTTGTCGGGGCTGAAATAGCCGCAGTACGCGCCGTTAAAACTCAGCGGCCAGAGATCGCACTTCTGGTCCCGGGCCCACGTTTTCCATTCGCGGCTGATCTCGCCGCTGAAATCACAGGGCAGTCCCACAAACAGGATATTCCCGACACGAACGCCTTGCAGCCAGCCTTCGCCGGGCAGACCGAGCACGCGTCCCAGCAAGGGTGACACTCGCCAGTTCGTATTGCCCTCGAAGGGCCGCATCTGCATGGGTGGCATGCCCAAAGGCACGCCGACGCTCGCGATATCGAACTTGTCCTGCAACGGCAGCGCGCGCGTGTGCTCGAGCACCAGTTTCGCGAGGGCTTCGCCCATGGCCACCACGCGCGACTCGGCGTCCGGGCCTTCCGGCGCGTTGGGTCCCATGCTGCCGACCGCGCCGCCGAGGTAAACGGCCGCGGCGTTCTCCGTCCGCTCGATGTAACGCACCAGTTCGCCCGGATACTCGCCGCTGAAGCGCATCATGTCGTCGCCAAAGGTGGTGGGGTGGGCATTGTAGCTGACGAGATAGCACTTCTCGCCGTCCTGTTGTTCAATGCGCAGGAAGTTTAGCTCCGGATCGAGGGGGCCCTCTTTCCGGGCACGATTGCGGATGAATTGGGGTGCGTCCACATCGCCCGCCGCCAGCCGGGCGGGTTCCAAGGCATCGCAGGCTTCCTCGATGGCATCCACAAAGCTGCCGGCGAGAAAAGCGGGCATGGTTTCTTCGTAAGGTCCCGCGGAGAACTCGGCCGCCCAGCCGGGCGCAAAACCACCTGGACCACAGTGGGTGTGACTGGCGTTCAGCAAGATGTTGCTTGGAGACAAACCGCACCGGTTGGCGGCCTGACGGCGCACGTGCTCGGCGACGTTTGGGGGGATAATCAGCATGTCCGCGCCCACAAGGACCACGCGATCCTCGCCGTCACCCAGGGCAAGGACGCGGACCTCCACCTGGTCCCGGACGCCTATGGAGTGTTTGTCGCCGGGGCGGGCGCTGTAGCCGGCCAGCGGCTGCGAAACAGCCGGAGTAATGCTCTTTGAGGCCCAACCGGCGAGCAATTGCCCCGGCGCATGGGTGAAGTGCGACTCCTGCGCGGCCTGGTCTATGGCGTGAAGGGCGTCTGTGTAGAACCCGGCGTGCTCAAAATCACTCTCGGCATAGGTGGGCCACGGGCCGACGACGAGCACGAAGGCCAAGACAAAAAGTATGGAGAGTACCACAAGGACAAGAAGGACGCGCTTGAGAAGTTTCACGAGATGCACCCTGGGACGTAATGAGTCCCACTTTATAGATCGATAGAGGCTTTCAACACATTATCTTGGGCATGCGCGACCAATTCAAACGCTTCCGGCGCGCGCTCGAGAGGAAAGGAATGCGTGATCAGCGGCGCCACGTCGAGCTGCCGCGCATGGAGCAGCGCAATGGCGGTGGGGAAATTGAAGCGGAACCGGCGGCACCATTGGAGCGTGAGTTCGCGCCGGCGCGCGATACTGACGGGGACACTGTCGGACTCGGCGCCGGAGATTCCCGTGAGCACGCAGCGGCCGGCGGGGCGCGCTGCATGGCAGACCAGCGCCACACCCTCGGAACTGTTGGTGCAGTCGATGGCCACGTCCACGCCACGTCCCTGGGTCATGCCCAGAATGTGTTCCAGCGTCGCGCTCGCCCCCATTGCGGCGTCCCCCGCGGTGGCCTGGAAGGTGACATCGGCGCCGTGGCGGCAGCCCGCCTCGACACGGTATGGATGCAAGTCGGAACCGATGATAAGACCGGTGCCGGAAAAGCGCGCTACCCTCGCCGTGAGCAGACCAATCGGCCCCAGACCAAAGATGGCCACGGACGCACCGGGTGTCAGTTGCGCCAGCTCGACCGTGTGCAACGCCACGGCAAGCGGCTCGATCATGGCAGCCACGGGCGCGGTCATGCTTTCCGGCACGGGAAAACAGAACGCGGCGTGCACGGCGATGCGTTCGCACAGTGCGCCATTGCAGCCCGGCCCGCCGGGGAAGGACATCTTGGTGCAGACATTATAGTGCCCCGTGCGGCACCACTCGCATTTCATGCAGGGGATGCCCGGCTCGACCGCAACGCGTTTCCCCACCAAGTTGGGGTCGGCCTCCGCGCCGACGGCCTCGACGATGCCGGCATACTCGTGGCCAAGGATGGTTGGTTTACGCAATACCTGCGAACCGATGCGTCCATCGAGGTAATAGTGCA
>JACPGD010000171.1 GCA_016182645.1 Candidatus Hydrogenedentota bacterium
GCGGGGCGGCAAAGGATAGTTCCTTGAGCGCGGTAAGATCCAACCGTTTCAGTGGAGATTTTACCCGTTCCGGGTACGTGAGTGCGAATAAGATTGGGGATTTCATGTCGGTAACGCCCAAATGGGCCAGCAGGTGACCATCGTTAAATTCCACCAGACTATGCACAATGCTCTGGGGATGGATGACGACCTCAATCTTTTCCTCCGGCAGGTCGAACAGCCACATGGCTTCAATAATCTCCAGGCCCTTATTCATCAGCGTGGCCGAATCAACGCTAATCTTTGCCCCCATCACCCACGTGGGGTGAACGCTGGCCTCTTCCGGAGTAATACCCGCCAATACCGTGCGCGGCTTGCCATAAAACGGCCCCCCGGAGGCCGTCAGATGAATGCACCGCACGTCCTCGATCCGGTGCCCCATCAAACACTGGAAAATCGCATTGTGCTCACTGTCCACCGGCAGCACCAGCCCGCCGCGGCGCCGCGCTTCTTCCATGATCAACCGCCCGGCCATTACCAGCGGTTCCTTGTTGGCCACGGCCACGCGCCGCCCCAGCGCAAGTGCCCGCACCAGCGGCCGAAGTCCCGCCGCTCCGACAATCGCGCAGAGGGCAATGTCCGCCTCGGCCGCCGCGACTTCTTCCACGCCCTCCGGCCCCTCAAGCACCTCAGTGTCCGGCAGCGCTGCCCGCACCTCCTTCGCCGCCGCCCGATTCGCAACGGCCACGCAGGCCGGCCGGAATTCGCGCGCCTGCGCAATCAGCAACGCCGCGTTCGTGTTACCCGCCAGCGCCGTCACCTGAAACATCCCGGGATAACGGCGCACCAATTCGAGGGTGTTTTGGCCAATAGATCCGGTGGACCCCAGAACAGCCAGGCGCTTGGGAACCCGGCTCGCGTCGTCGCCGGGGCTTTCAGCCCCGCTCCCCTCGCTCATGTCTTCGCCCCGTGCAACGGCGTCGCATACCCCGCCAGCCGTCCGTCGCTCTCGAATTTTTCGCGCAACCGCGCCTTAATCTCGCGCGCCGTGTGCATTTTCAACACCTCCCGCGCGAGCGCACGCGCTTCCTCGAGCGACACCCTCGAGATCTCCGCGCGAATCGCCGGCAGGCCCACCGCGGACATGCTCAGCGACGTCACCCCCAGCCCGAGCAGCACCTCCGTATACAGCGGGTCGCCCGCCATCTCGCCGCAGAGCCCGCACGGAATCCCCGCCGCCCGCGCCGCGTTCGCGGTCCACTTGATCATCCGCAACACCGCCGGATGCGCCGGTTCGTACAAGTGCGCGATCTTCTCGTTCACGCGATCCACCGCGAGCGAATACTGGATCAGGTCGTTCGTCCCAATACTGAAAAAATCACATTCCTGGGACAACGCATCCGTCAATGCCACGGCCGAGGGGACCTCGATCATCGAACCGACGCGAATGTTCGGGTCAAAGGCCACCTTTTCGCGCTTCAATTCTTCCTTCACCTCCTCGAGCACGGCTTTGACCTGGAGCAGTTCCTCCAACCCGCTAATCATGGGGAACATGATCTCCACGTTCCCTTCCGTGCTCGCCCGCAACATGGCCCGCAGTTGCACCTTGAAGATGTCCGGCCGCGCCAGGCAAAACCGCACCGCACGCCAGCCGAGCTGTGGGTTTTCGTCCCGCGCAAAATGGACGTGCGAGGCAAATTTGTCGCCACCAAGATCCATCGTTCGCAGCGTCACCGGCTTCGGTTTCAGCGCGCGCGCCACCTCCAGGTACGCCTGATACTGTTCTTCCTCCGTTGGCAACGAATCCCGGTTCAAGAACAGATATTCCGTCCGGTATAGGCCGATGCCTTCGGCGTTCGCCTTCAAGCTGTGCGGCACTTCGATGGGCAGTTCGATGTTGGCCAGCGTCGGCACTTCGACCCCGTCCCGCGTCCGGCAGGGCCCGGCCTCCACCGCCTTGCGCAATGCCTCCCGCTGTTCCTCGAACAGGTGCTTCCCCTGAAGAAATTTGTCGCGCGTGCCCTTCGTTGGGTGCAGGACGACAATGCCCACCGAGCCATCCAGTGCGATGTCCACCCCATTCTCAATGTGTGTCGTCATCAGCGACAGGCCCATCACGGCGGGGATCTCCAGCGCGCGCGCCAGAATGGCCGTGTGTGACGTGACGCTACCCGAGTCCACCACCAGCCCCAGCGTATGATCCACGTCGAGCGTGGCCGCGTCTGACGGGCTGAGATCATGCGCCACGATGATGCACGGGTGCTGAAGTTGCTTCAGGTTGGGCCGCTCCGCGTCCAACAGGTGGTGCAGGATCCGGTCCGTCACATCCAGCAGGTCCGCCGCCCGCTCGCGGAACATTGGGTCCGTCACCGACCGCATCGTCCGCGCATACTGTTCCGCCAGCGAATGCACCACATGCTCCGCATTCAACCGCTTGTCCACCACCGCCGCCACTAGGTCGTTGCGCAGCGAAAGATCGTCCAGCAGCAGCAGGTGCGCGTGAAAAATGCCTCCATGCGATTCCCCCAGTTCCTTCACGGCCAACCGCGATTCCCGGCGACACCCCTATGCCGCGTAAGGTGATTTCCATCTACTCCTCTCCAAACCCGGAGGCAAAGAGAGCTTTTACGGCCTTCAACGCGTCCTCCGCGTCATCGCCCTTGCAGGTAATGGTCAAGCGGCTCCCATACGTCGCCGCCAGCGTCAATAACCCCATGATACTCTTCGCATTCACGCGGTTCCCATTAAACGAAATATACACGTCGCTCTGGAACGGCAACACCGTCTGTACCAGCGCCGCCGCCGGCCGCGCATGAATGCCCAGCTTGTTCACCACACTTATCGTCTCGTTTGCATCAGGCATGCTGAATGATTCCTCACTTGCAGAAAACGGAGCGCGGACAGCTTTGTCCGCGCGAATGTCCCTTTAACGGGAGCGCGGACTTCCTAGTCCGCGCCCTGGAATCATAATCCATTTCCCCCCACCGTTGCACCGCCGCCAAATCACGCCGCCAAATCGCGCGGACCCCAAGCGTACTCGCGCCATTCCCCCCAGGGCCCATCCTTTTCGTCCCTTTGGTCCCTGTTGTCCTTTCGGTCACCCTCTTGCATTTTCACTGTGTTTAGAGTATATATACACCATGACCGACACCGGCCCAAGACACAAGCTCCTCATCCCGGTCTCGCCAGGGGCCGAGGCGCCGCTCTATCAGCAAATCATCGACGGCATAAAGCGCGAGATTTCCGCGGGGCGCCTCGCGCCGGACGCGTTGTTGCCGTCGTTCCGCGCGCTGGCGGAACAGTTGCTGGTCAGCGTCATCACGGTGAAGCGCGCGTACGAGGAGTTGGAGCGTGAAGGGCTGATCTACCGGAAACAAGGCTTGGGTACGTTTGTCTCACCGAATGGGGTCGGCCGCAGCCGCCAGCTTAAAATGCGCGAAGCCAAACGGCTCCTTGTGGAGGCCCTGCGCACCGGTATCGAGGCTGGGTTGGGGACCGATGAACTCATGGAAATGGTAGGGGAACTCATGGAACGTCAGGAGGTGAAGCGATGACGGCGCCGGCCATTGAGGTCTTCGGACTCATCAAGAAGTACAAGCGATTTACGTTGGGGCCGCTCGACCTCACGGTGCCGAGCGGCGCAATTTGCGGCCTCATCGGCACCAATGGCGCCGGCAAGACCACCACCCTCGATACGATCATGGGCATGGTTAGCCTAAACCACGGCTACATCAATGTTTTCGGGCTGGATCACATCCACCACGAAGTCGAAATTAAGCGCGAGATTGGCTATGTCAGCCCCGACATCAAATTCGATGCCTGGGGCAAGGTACACCGGGTGCTTGCCCTCTTCAAGTACTATTTCCCCTCGTGGGACGATACTTACTGCGCCGATCTGCTCGCCCGGTTTCGCATCAATCCCGAAGCAAAGATTCAAACCCTCTCCTTCGGCGACCGTGTCAAGTTGGCCCTTGTCACCGCCCTGGCCCACCGGCCCAAGCTCCTCCTCCTAGACGAACCGCTCGCCGGACTCGACGCCGTCGCCAAGCGCCAGGTCTTTGAAGAACTCCTCCACGCCGTCCGCAATGAAGAGCGTACTGTCGTTATCTCCTCCCACAACCTCAGTGAACTCGAGCGCTTTGTCGATCATGTGGCCCTCCTCGACGAGGGAAAGCTCCTGGTGCAAGGAGAAATCAGCGTTCTGATCGACCGCTACAAAATCGTTGTCTGCACGCTCCCCGTCGGCCTGCCGCGTGACCGGGGCGGCATTTACCCCCAGGACCGTGAAGGCGACCGCTACCGCCTCCTCGTCGATACCGGCGACGGCGCCTTGCAGCGCCTCCTCGATCACAACGCCCGCGACATCGTCGAGTCCCCCATCACTCTGGAAGACCTCTTTATCGGCCTCGTGAAGCGCGGCCGGAGACATGACCTATGAACCCCATCACCCAGCTTTGGCTTCGATGGAAGTATCTCGTTCAGCCTTTGCTAATGCTTATTCTCTGCCCGGCGGCCCTCTCTGTCGTGGAGGACAGTCCCGCGAGGGCCATCCTAGCCCTTGGGATGATCCAGTTTGTGGTCGGACTCTTGCTGGGGGAAGCTTGCCTCAAAGCCTTCCCGCTTGCTAAAGTGCTCCCTCTCCAACAACGGGAGATTTATCGGCACCTTATCCTGGAGGCCCTGCTGGCGCCTGGGATTGCCTTGGGTGTGCTGTCCCTGCTTTTTGCAGTAGGAATCGACGCCTCCTTCCCTCGCGACTCCCTCCCACCCGAGTTCTGGATTTGGGCCGTGTCCCCGCCTTTCGTGTTCTTGGGAACAGCGTTTCTTCTCAGTCGGAACCCCGCCGCATTCTTTCTGCTGCTCTGCCTCTTTGGCTGGGCCAATGTTGGTGCCCTATTGGGCGAAAGGTGGCCGTTGTCCTGGCGCTACGTATGGGATGGTGTGCTCGTTCTTGGGCTGATTGTCCCAGCTGCGGCCGCGCTCATCTTTCGGCGCGCGATGTACGAGGGCATGTACGCCATCAGTACGCGTGGATTCAATGCGAACGCGCAGGAGGGAAGAAGCCTTATTTTCCGACCAAAGTCCCTTTTCCTGGAGGCGCACCATCCGCTGGCCGAGTCAGCCTGGAAGGGAATTTACATTGGATGCATAATGGGGGCGTTTATCCTTTGGGATCTGCCACACTCCGAGGAGGAGGGCACGCTAGGCAGCGTAATTGGTGCGTTCATCATATTGCCAATCCTTGGTGGCCTGTCTCTAAGGGACTTCACCTGGAAAGCCCACCTGCTGCCGCTTGATTCCTCGCGCATATTGATTCAGACGTTTGTGGGAGCACTCGCGCTCCTCCTGCCATTCGTTGTCCCAGTTGCGCTCATTACAGCACTGCTGTTTCCCGCTCAACTGCCGGAACTGTATGGATTCCTGGCATGGGTCCTTGCCTTCGCGCCCTGGCTGTGTCTGCACTATATCAGCGGAAAGAAGGGACTGGATCCGTCAAAGCCCGATGGAGTGGTTGATTGGATGCTTCTGGTTTCAGTGTTCTTTATGATGGCCTCCATGTTTTTTTCTGTCCTCTGGTGTATCCCCTTCTTCCTGTTTGGTTTGCTCGCCTTCCGTCTGTCCTTGGCGCGGCGCCGTCTACGATTCTGGAGACGCGCATGACAGGAAGCCAACCGCTGCCAGAACGGTCTGGGTGGCTTGCCGGACTATTCCGCCGAATCCGGCAATTTGAG